>JAGBUF010000301.1 GCA_017630975.1 Paraprevotella sp.
TAACGTTTGCTTTGCTCCTCAATCAATGCGCTGTCATCGAAGTAGTTTATCTTCATGGCACGGCGTACCTCGTCCATTGTGGCGGCTGCGGTTTCGCGGGCAACTTCGCAACCCTTCTTCAGGATGTCATAAACGGCAGGGATGTCCTTCTCGTACTCCGCTCTGCGCTGACGGATGGGTTCAAGTGTGTCGTGCAGTACGCTCATGAGCAGTTTCTTGCACTTCATGTCGCCAAGTCCGCCGCGGGTGTAGTGTTCCTTCATCTCTGCAAGGCTGTTGTAGTCGGGGCAGTAGGCTTTCACTTGCTCATCAGTGCTGAAGGCATCGAGGTAAGTGAAGACGGTGTTTCCCTCCAAATGTCCGGGGTCGCTTACCTGCAAGTGTGTGGGGTCGGTGTACATGGTCTTAACTTTTCGGCACACCTCGTCAGCTGAGTCGCTAAGGTAGATGCAGTTTCCGAGGCTCTTGCTCATCTTGGCTTTGCCGTCAGTTCCGGGCAGGCGAAGGCAGGCGCTGTTTTCGGGCAGCAGGATGTTGGGCTCCACAAGTGTGTCACCATAAATGTAGTTGAAACGGCGCACAATCTCTCGGCACTGCTCCAACATGGGTTCTTGGTCTTCTCCTACAGGAACGGTTGTAGCCTTGAATGCTGCGATGTCGGCAGCCTGAGAGATGGGGTAGGTGAAGAAGCCTACGGGAATGCTTGCCTCGAAGTTTCGCATTTGGATTTCGGTCTTCACTGTAGGGTTGCGTTGCAGACGGCTCACCGACACAAGGTCCATGAAATAGAACGAAAGTTCGCATAGCTCGGGGATTTGGCTTTGGATGAAGAGGGTGGACTTCTGTGGGTCGAGTCCGCAGGCAAGATAGTCTAATGCCACTTCAATCACGTTCTGACGTACTTTCTCGGGGTTCTCAATGTTGTCTGTCAGGGCTTGCGCATCGGCTTCGAATACGAAAATCTTGTCGAATTGGCCTGAGTTCTGTAATTCTACTCTTCGGCGGAGCGAACCCACATAGTGGCCAATATGGAGACGGCCTGTGGGGCGGTCGCCGGTGAGAATGATTTTTTCCTTGGGTGTCATTTTCTTATATGTGTTTAATTGTTATCGTTAATATATAGGAGTTATGCCTTGAACATTCTTTCAATGTCAGCATATTGCAGTATCGTGACAATAAGCTTGCCATCAGGCGTATGGTTGGGGTTAGGGCAAGCAAACAGTTGATTTATGAGATTGTCCATCTCTGCATTGGTGAGCGCCTGTCCTACGACAATGGCTGCACTCCGCGCAATAGTCAGCGCAAGCCGGTGTTGGATGTCAGCTTCCATGCAGGTGCTTTTGTCCTTTATGCTTTCTATGATGTTGGTCAACAGCACAGTGGGCTGTATATCCTCTAAACCTGCGGGCATCCCATTGACGGCGAAACTTCCTCCGCCCAAGGGAGACAGTTCAAAACCAAGCGCTTTCAATTCGTCTGTGGCTTCTTCAAGCAGAAGTGCGTCAGCTATGGAAAATTGTACCACTTCGGGAAACAGAAGTCCTTGTGTGGAAACGGGCTGCCCATCCATTTGGCCGCGGTACTTGTCGTACAATATCCTGATGTGGGCTCTCTGTTGGTTCACTATCATCATTCCCGACCTTACCGGTGTGAGAATGTATTGTCCTTGCAATTGTATGTGCTCGGAACTCATTTCTATTGTTTCTTCCTCTTGCGAGGCATAGAGCGTTTCGGGTTCCTCTTCTGTGATTTCCGTAACCTCGTATCCTTCAAGTCCTGAACCGGTCATAACATCGGGATACAATGCTTCCCATCGGTTGGCAGATTTTGACGGTGAAGGAGCTGAGTTCTTCGTAAAGGGATTGAAGTTACTGTTGATTTCCAATTTAGGTGGGGCAATGTTACCATGCTCTTGGAAAATAGGTATCTCAGGACAGCCTTCAGTGTCGAACTCAAGTACGGGGACTGCACTGAAGCGTCCGAGCACCTCGCGTATGGCTGCAACGATGATTTGCCAAATGGCTTGCTCGTTTTCAAATTTGACTTCGGTCTTGGTCGGGTGTATATTGACATCAATGTTTGCAGGGTCAACTTCGAAATATAGGAAATACGGAATCTGCTCACCTGTCGGTATCAGTTGGTCATAAGCTTCCATTATTGCCTTGGCAAAATAAGGATGTCGCATGAAACGGCCGTTGACAAAGAAATATTGGTGGCAACCCTTTTTCTTTGACGAGTCAGGTTTGCCCACAAAACCCTTTAAATGTATGAGTGTGGTATCCACATCAATATCAAGCAACTGCTCGTTTAGCTTCCGCCCGAATATGTTGGAAATACGCATCCGAAGCGGGGCTGAAGGCAATTGTGTTACCAAGGAACCGTTGTGATGTAGTGTAAATGCTACGGATGGATTAACTAACGCAATACGTTCAAACTCTTGTATGATGTTGTTGAGTTCTGTTTGGTTAGATTTGAGGAACTTTCTACGTGCGGGCACATTAAAGAAAAGGTTCCTTACTTCAAAGTTCGCTCCAACAGGGCATGCGCATGGCTCTTGCGAAACAAGCCTTGACCCCTCGATTTCTACTTGGGTGCCAAGCTCGTTTTCAATAGTGCGTGTTGTCAGTTTGACATGTGCCACTGCTGCAATTGATGGCAACGCTTCACCACGGAACCCCATTGTTTTCAGAGCAAACAAATCATCAGCTTTTTTTATTTTGGATGTGGCGTGGCGCTCAAACGCAAGACGGGCATCCGTGTCACTCATACCTTTTCCGTCATCTACAACCTGAATGAGCGTACGGCCGGCATCTTCTAACACCACGTTGATGTTTGAAGCGCCTGCGTCGATGGCATTCTCTATCAATTCTTTAATGACTGATGCGGGGCGTTGGATTACTTCGCCTGCCGCAATTTGGTTTGCCACAGCGTCCGGAAGGAGGTGAATGATGTCCATTATCAGGAATCCTGTTGGTTAAAAATGAATGTTTCCGGTCAATAGGTAACGCCATACCATGACGAGTAGGAAAATAATGATAAGCGCAACAGGCCATGCAAGTTTGTATGACCTCTCTTTGTGCTTTTTGGCGTTTGGAGTATAATTGATGAATGTCCCGTTGAATTTAGTTGGGTCATATTTCTCTTCGGTTTGTTCCCCTTGTTCGCGCTTTACCTGATTTACCAATTTTTCGAGTTTCTCTTTACGTTCATCAGTATAGATGCTAACGCGGCGGAAACCTCGAGGTTTTCTTGTGTTGAACAATCCCATAACTTACTCCTTTTTTATTTGTTTCTTGTTTATATCTGTTAATTTTTGTTTTGGCGCCCTGCGCTGCACGCTTTGTTTGAGCTGTGATTCAGCTTTCTTTGAACGCCAATTGAAAATGTCGTCTTTGTCTTTTGGACGCACATAGTCGAACCAAACAAAATTTTCCAAATATAGTTCCTTGGGCGGAATCAATGGTACAGGAGTCAGTTTACCTGTGGATGCAGGAGCCCAAATCTTATCTATTTTCCCTTCTTTCATGAAAAGCTTCAAGTCCGTGCTTTCCAAATGATTCATGCCAATCATCAGGCTGTCTTCATCAGTGGGGTAGTAATTGAGCATCACATTCCCGATTACACGGGTCATGTCCATCTGCCCTTCCTTGAAATAGAACCGTATCTCTTTTCCTGCCACTTGATTGTAGTGAATGCTGTCCATCCTTTCCACTGAAATGGCTTGTCTGAGTACCAACACACTGTCCATGGTGCTGTCATTCATATAGGCTTGGATTTCTTCACCGACTAATTGCTGTCCCATTTGCCATAAGATGGGGTCGCGATACATAGTCATGCAGGAATCGTTAGAATTGTACACCAATGAATCGCAAACAGCTTGTACATCAGAACGGTATGCTCTTACGTGGTGATAGCCATGTATTGTACGGTAAAGACTATCTGTGTCTTTATGATAGGTAAAGACCTTAAATGTGTCAGCATGGGCATATAGTGTGTCTCTTTGAGAATAATCTATGACAACAGCACTGTCTGCCGCTTCCATATATCCTTGGTCGTCATTGTAATAGCAGTAACCTCCCTTGAACATGTTTTTGTTCACTACGTCAGAGTACTCTATATTACCAAATGCTTTTCCTTCGTTTGTCATACCGTCCCAAACGACGCTATCGCCAACCATTCGTTTGCCATTGTTTGTTAGAATACTTCTGTTCAGCAAATAGGAGAGCTCTTGTTGTGTGTAGTAATAACCTAATTCGGTATAGATATGGCTATCTCCGTTGTCAATATTTGAAGGTCCCTTAACGTGGGCAATGGCTGTTTTCGTATTATAATATAATGTGTCAGATATGATGGTACTTTTGGGTTCTTCTGGTGGTCCGGGGCTTACTAGCCTTACGTTGTAATTGAAGACTGCGTTGCGTGTAGCTGGGCTATATTCGCCCCAATCACTTGATAGCTCATTTCCTTGGTCGACCAAACGTCCTCCTTCAAAAAAGTATCCAAGGTTATAAAGTCGGTCGTAGTCGAGACTGTCAGTATATAGTGTGGTCTCAACATGGCGTAGCACGACATTATGCCGAACTCTTGCTAATTGGTCCATTCCATTGTAATAAAGGATTTCACCATCAAGAGTCAATGTGTCCCCTTGAACCATTTTCACGTTTCCGTAAGCATCAAACGAATTTGATGCCTCGTAATACAAGGCACTGTCACAATACATATATATGCCCTCGTGTTCAAATTGCACATTCCCGACAAGGAACTGTGCGGTTTTGCTCACGCGGTCGTCAAAGAACATACTGTCAACATGTAACAGATGAACTCTGCTCTTTACTGTGTCGTAGGTCTCTTTTTGTTTGTATTTTTGCGGATTAATAGACCATGCTACGCAAAGACCGAAGTAGACACATATACATATTCCTATGATTCTACGTCTCATCACTTTATCCATCCTGGATATTGGAACTCACAGCCGCGCCAATCTTCGTTGATGCGTACATAAGTCTTGGCCTGTTTTTCTTTAATCCATTTCTGGATTACCTCTTCGCTTCTCTTTTCTTCCACAACTTTACGTAATACTTGAAAATCCTCTGCCATATTTGCTCTGTGTTGAGGGATTCTGTTGCGAAGCTTTGCAACAGCACACACTTGTGCTCCTTTAGAGTTCAACATTGTAAATGCCTTGGAGATTTCACCGGGTTGTAAGGCTTCTACAACTCTTGCCAGTTCGGGAGAGACTTTTGAAAGTTGTCCCATTTCAAACCGTGTGGTTTGTTCTCCGTCTTCTAACATGTTGGATAGGATACCGTGGTTGTTACGTGTGTCTTTATCTTCTGAAATTACTGCAGCAGCATCTTCAAAAGTAAATTTTGCTTGTTTAATGTCATCTGTAATAGAGTCAAGACGTGCTATGGCTTCGTCAATCTCAGCTTGTTGTACCTGCGGACGCTTTAAGATGTGTCGGCATTTGATTTTGTCACCTCTTTTGTCTATTAATTGTATAATGTGGTAACCAAATTCAGATTGTACAATTTTGCTGACTTTTTTAGGGTCAGTCAGGCTAAAAGCCACATTGGCAAAAGCTGGGTCAAGTTCAGCTCTACCGTAATAGGGCATTTCTCCACCTTGGCGAGCGGAAGCTGGATCTTCTGAGTACA
>JAGBUF010000302.1 GCA_017630975.1 Paraprevotella sp.
GCTTCCAAGCTGGAACATCTGCAACAGTCCCTGGCACGTGCAAACAACAACTTGCATAAGCTATACGAAGAAATGGACGGCATGATTCCTATCTCCGGATGGTATAAGGATTGGTTGGAAAATCCGGAAACGCTCAACATCTACTTGTTGCAACAGACTAAACGCTGGAACGAACTCAAGAAAGAAACTGCGACCATACAATGTGAGTGGGAAAAACTACAGACGAAACATGAACAATTAGACAGACAAACCACCTCTCTGAGTAAACAGTATAATCATATCATTGAGAAATTAGAACAGACCAACGAATACAAAAAGCACGCACAAGAAATCCTTCAAAAGCTATTCCCCAATAGCGACGTGGAAAGATACGATAAAGACAGTTTGACTTCACTAACCACACAGGAAAATACACGTGACGACAATGCACTGAAAGCTACCGAAGCACGTGTCATTGTGGCACAATGCAACGGGTACGACCAGTGTTTGACTGACATCACACGCATGCTGGAAGAACGAATCGCAGAAGAACGTTCAGAACTTGACCTTTGGATAAAAAAATACAACAGCGTTCATTCACCTGTGCAATTCTCCGAATTGGAACACACGTTCAATAGTGATACCGACTGGAACGCATTACGAAAAACAGTCCGTACTGTGACTGTAGACCATCTTGTTGCAGAAGCAAGATCGGAAGAGGCACGACTGGCACTGGCAGCTCATCAAGTCAGTGCACTATCATTCGGCAATGACACCGAAGACCGCACCGCTGCACTAAACATAGAAATCGCCAAACTTGAACGAGAACGTAGCAACATTCTGGTAGAAATCGCCAAACTGCAAGCACAAGTTGAAAAACATGAATTAGGCATACAAAAGATGGCCTTTGATCAAGACAGATACCCACTCTAAAAACAAAACCTTATAAAAAGTACCAGCCGCCCAGAAAATATTCAAGGCGGCTGGTACTTTTTATATCCATTGGTTATAATTTATTTCCCCATATATCTGTAAAACCGGGATTGAGATTAACGTCACCCACCATATTATCACCCTTCTCTTGATCTACGTTCAAACTCGTTGCAATCATTTGGATGGGCTCTACCTTACACACCGAGCATTTCGGCATCATATATTTTTGTTTCATAATTCTCTGCAGTTAAAAGTTTACTTTACTACTACTTTCTTTGTACCTACGACATATACTCCGGCTGGCAATCCATTGGTCGCATCTGCCACCGGCACCTGATGACGCACTCTAACGCCACTCATGGTATAAACATCCACTCTGTCGGTTGTCACGTTCATTACATCATCTATGGCTGTTTCGCCATCCAATGAAATCATACGTTGGTTGACACCTAACGCACCTCCAAACTCGCTGACTGCTGTCATATCTATATAAGCGCGATTCGCACCAATGGTACAACCTGTTCCACATTGTTTGATGGTATTATTGGTAAGAATATACATATCCTCTGCCACATCCTGACCGGTCAACGAACCCACCAATCCATTGCTGGTACTTGCCGTTGTAGCTGCTCCGTTATAAGCCACCACCAATTTATCTGCTGTAGCACAGAACAGGTATGGTACACCCGCCTGTAATGTAGTTTCCTCTGTCAAAACCAAAGTTTTCACAACTCCGGCCTCAGTACGTTTACCTGCAATGCTATAGAATGTAGCACCTGCAATATCTTCCGCAGCAACAGCACATGGCAAACAAATCGTACCGAACTTATCCGGTGTCACTGTGCGGACATAACCGTCAACAAAGGGCATGGTGATGGCTCCGGGATATTGTCCTCCGACTGTATATGCTCGGAAATAAGCATCTGTACTTGTCACCGACAAGCCCAACGAACGATCGGTATCACCTGCAGTCGTACAATTCCAATAACCTGTTTCGGCATCCCAATTCCAGTTATATGCTGTTGCTGACAACTTAATATTGGTAGAAGATGTATGAGAAACATAATTACCACTCACAGAAAGAATTGTTCCTGCAGTTTGATCCACATACCAAGAAATCTCCTTATCCCAAGTTTCTTTGATGACCTTACCATTCACCGCATTAACCAATTGCGCATATAATCTCGTAGTACCTTCCTCATCTGACATAGCATAATATTTCCCATTCTTTTCTGCCACAAGAGCAGACACTGCAGACCAATCCAATACCGACAACGTATAAGAAACTTCTGCTGCCGAATAGGTTGCACTCGCTGCTACAGAAGCGGTAATCACTGTTGTTCCTGCAGTCAAAAGGGTAATAGTACCATCATTGGATATTGTTGCAACATCCTCGTCAGAAGATGCATAAGACACAGCACCATCAGAATTAGTTGTGAATACAGGATATTGGTTCATATTATTGGTCAAATCAGCATTATATGTCATCGCGCTCCAAGATAAAGTAGGAACTTCCAATACGGATGTATTCACAATGTCCTCTCCTGTACGGATGTAAAATTGCATCGTGGTTTTATACGGACCGAACACTCCTGTTACATCCGCCAAAGCCGGCCATGTATATGCAGTATGGTCAAATCCGAATTTTTCATATAGCGCCAAAGAATTTTCATTTTGTGACAAAGCCCCATCTGCGTATGTTACATCTTCAACTTTTACCAAACGACAATAATAATCCTCGGGATTTGCCAACAATTGAGCAATTGTTACAGTTGTAGGAACGGCACTTCCACCTTTTGTCACCTCTACTTTGCCATAGTTTCCGCTGGTAAACTCAGGCAGTGCATTGTAAACGGTATAGGTTCCTATCACATAACCATTCAGGATATCA
>JAGBUF010000303.1 GCA_017630975.1 Paraprevotella sp.
ATGGATGTATTCCTTTTGTGCGACAGTGATACCTTTGTTGCGTGCTTCGCCCAGTCCGGTATGTTCCTGACGATGATAGATGATGCGATTACAGTTTTTCTGTCGTACCACTTCACCTGCGATGCTGTTGGGCGTTCCATCGTCAATGACATGTGCTTCCCAATCCAGTCCTAAGGTATCCAACTGTATCAATGATTCAAGGCATCTGTTGAGAAGCGCCCCGTCTACCTCATAATAAGGAATAATAAAACTGATGGAAGTTTTTTGTATCATCGTTTCAATATTTTACGGGTTCGTGCCATCAGCTGACAATATCTCTTGCCACAAATGGCTTTGAGGATGGCTTTGATGCGGTATTTTGTGGGGCGTTGTGTGAGCAGTGCCCTTTTAAGGGGTATGTTTCTGTTAGGGATGCAGATGTCACCACCCATTTGTGCCAAAACGATTTGCGGATTGCACAAATGTAGGTACATCTCGTCCAGTTCTGTTTCGGTCAGTCCTTGTAGTTGTTTTGACGCATTGTAGAGTTGTAAGTTGGCTTGTAACAGTTCGGAGATGCTTTGTAGAGTAACGCTGTTGGAGATAGAACCCTTACGGTTGCAGTAGTAGTACAGTCCTTTGTTTGAACGCATGATGTTTCTGCTTCTCTCCATTACACGTGGAATGGTGAACATGTCCTCGAATAGTCTGCGTTCGGGGAAGCGTATGTCGTTCCACAATTCACGTTTGAAGATTTTGTTGCAGGCATAGCTATGTAGATAGCCTTTTTGTTTGATCCATTCCGTATAGTTGACTATCTCGCCTTTGCCCGGTTTGTAGAGTTCTGCATTTACGGCACCGTGATAAATGCGGATGGGGTATTCCAGCACATCTATTTCCTTATTCTTACTCAAAAGGGCAAGATGATCTTTCAAGGTATTGGGTGCGATATAGTCGTCGGAATCAATAAAGGTGATGTATTCACCGGTGGCTTGTCGTATGCCTTCGTTTCTCGCTCCGCTCAGTCCTAAGTTCTTTCCGCAGTGTGTCACTTTAAAGTGGGGGTCGCGCTTTGCCCAGCGGTCGCAGATTCCTCCGCATCTGTCTGGTGAACAGTCATCAATCAGTAACACTTCATATTCGTCCAGTTGCTGTTTGCGAATGCTGTGCAAACAATAGTCAAGGTATTTCTCGACGTTGTAAACTGGTACAATAATACTTATGTTCATAATTGAAAGACAATGGTTTATTTGGTTTTATTGTTCCAAAACTCCAGATATTGTTGCGCCACTTTGATCTGGTCGTGGTGACGTTCTATGTATTGGATACTTTCAGCGGTAAGTTGTGTCTATAAGTTGGGGTTAAGGATGATTTTCTCCAATTCCTTATACACACTTTCAGCATTGGGCTGCACGTTGATAATGGGTCGCAATTCTTTTTCATTGAGGATAGCATAATTCTCCTCCTCTCCACCGCTGACAACGACAATGCCTTTAGCCATCGCCAAGAGTGCATTCATGGCCGGTGTGTAGGAGTAAATCTGGTCGAGCAATACATCCGAACCGTCCATCATTCGGCAATATTCAGCATAGGGGACATTTTCAGCCTTAACCACTTCCAATCGTTGTGGGTATCGCTCTGCCAATTGCATCAAGCAGTCATACAAAATATCTGTTCCTTTGTATGCATTTCGGGTACGTTGCACACCGATAAAGAACTTGATACGTTCTGATGCTGTGCGTTGACGTGGGGTGATGCTCTTGATGTTAATAGGGAATGGGATGAATTGTGTTTTGTCAGGGAATACTGGCCGATAGCAGGTGTCATATTCATAGAGTCCGCTGACGATACCATCACAATCCTTGGCAATGTAACGGTTGAGTTTTCCTTTCTCGCCCTTGATCCATTCAGTAATGAAACGCTCATTGTCTTTGTTGACACGGATTTTATTGCCAATGTTAAAATCGGAATATCTGAATGTTTTGCCGTCTAATCCTGTCTTGACCCAATAATAATCCATTCCGAAAGCACCAAGGAATACTTTCTTGTTGTCCTGTCGCAAACGTTGATATATGGAATACAGACGTTCAGCCTTTAGTTCAAGGAAGACGGGGTTGATGAGTTGTACAATATCATATCCTTTCAGTTTGGGCAATGTACGTGCCAATCGGAGCATGAAGTCTATGGTGTCAATTTTTCCGGTGGACTTACGGTGAAGGGAGATGTCGCGCGGATAGTTTTTCCACCCATCACCGTCGGAAACTACAGTGACTTCGTGTCCTAATGCGCGCAAACCTTCTGCCAAAGTCCAATGCACATTGCTATATTCACCTAATAGGAGGATTTTCATGATATTTTTATACAAAGGTAAATAAAATTAATGAAAAGGTGTATCTTTGTGAATTATATTATGAATGTAACACATAAAATAGATAGTTTGGAAACGGAGCAGTCAAATAACGTCAGGAAGAAAGACGCCACTTATAAGCATATCATTAAGTATACTGGTTTTTTCGGTGGGATTCAATTACTGACTATTTTGGTGTCAGTCATTCGTAATAAGTTGGCTGTGATGTTGCTCAGTAAGGCGGGTATTGGATTGACGGCGCTGTACAATAACATGACCGGATTCTTGTCCAGTACATCCAATATGGGTGTTTCATTCAGCTCCATTAAGCATATTTCCGAGGTGTTTGAAGAGGGGGATGAGCAACTTGTCGCACATCATGTGGAAGTGGTGAGGACATGGAGTGTATGGACAGCTCTATTGGGCATATTGCTTACGGTCTTGTTTTCACCAATAATCAGTTGGTTTGCCTTTGATGACTTTAATCACATTGTTCCCATTTGTTGTCTTTCGCCCATAGTGGCATTCATGGCTGTGACCGGTGGAGAACTGGCTATTCTCAAAGCGGTGCGCCGATTGCATAGGGTGGCATTGATTTCCATTATGGGAGCTTTGTTTACTTTATTGTTGACTATTCCATTCTATTATTTTTTAGGCATCAATGGTATTATTCCTGCTTTGAATATCAGTACTTTGGCTGTAATGGCAGTTCATCTCTCTTTTTCATTGCCTATTTTCCCTTGGCATGTGTCATTGTTAAGTCGTAAACATTTCCAATCCGGATGGTCCTTGATACGTCTTGGGATTCCTTATATCATGGCTGGAATTATCAACACCTTATCTGTGATGGGAATTACTTTTTTCATCAATAGGGTGGGTTCTATCAATGACGTGGGATTGTACAGCATGGGATTCACGTTGGTAATCACTTATGCAGGTATTGTCTTTACTGCTGTGGATACAGATTATTTTCCGAGGTTGTCGGCTTTGCAAAATGACAGAGAACGAATGTGTTTGACTATCAACAGGCAGGTCAAGGTATGTGTTTTGTTGATGGCACCATTCTTGGTTTTGTTTATCCTGTGTATGCCTTTGGTGATTCGTTTGCTCTATACGGAGGAGTTCCTGCCGATTACAGGTATGGCAGTGTGTGCATCCATCCACATGTTTTTCAAGGCAATGACGTTACCGGTGGCTTATACTGCCTTGGCAAAAGCCGATTCGCTTGTCTATCTGCTGATGGAGGTGGTGTATGATATCGTACTGGTTGTATTGGTCGTATTGGGTTATCTGCTGTGGGGTATATTGGGGACAGGTATAGCGTTGGCTTTAGCCGGAATTTTTGATTATTTCTTGATTCATATTGTTTACGGACGTAGATATGGTTACAGACCTGAAAGCTCTGCTTTACCATTCTTTGTATCACAATTCATGTGTGTGTTGTTGGCTTTGTGTCTTGGATTGCAAGACGAATGGTTGAGCAAGTTGGTCTTCGGTTTACCGTTAACTATTGTTAGTGTGTGGCTCTCATTGCGTGTTCTTCAGAAAGAAATGCTCATGTCAGGATGCAGATGGGAGAATTTACTGAATAAATGTTCCTATTTTCGGAAAAAAGATAAACATAAATAGTTTGTTATGATAGAGCCTCTTTATTCTCCGGATATACGACGTTATGAAAACGGCATGCGTTACCGTCGATGCGGTAATAGTGGTGTGTTATTACCAGAAATCTCATTGGGATTATGGCATAATTTTGGAGGGGCAGACTCATTGTCCAATTCCTTTGCTATGGCACATTGTGCATTTGATCATGGCATTACTCATTTTGATTTGGCAAATAATTATGGACCTCCGTATGGAAGTGCTGAAGAGACTTTTGGTTGTATCATGCAGAAGTCTTTCAAACCATATCGCGATGAGTTGTTCATTTCTACGAAGGCAGGTCATGACATGTGGCCCGGCCCTTATGGGAATTGGGGTAGCAGAAAATCACTTATGGCAAGTCTGAATCAGAGTCTGAAAAGAATGAATCTGGATTATGTGGATGTATTCTATTCACATCGCTATGATCCTGAAACACCGTTGGAGGAAACGATGCAGGCGTTGGTCGACATTGTCCGTCAAGGTAAGGCTTTGTATGTCGGTTTGTCTAAGTATCCAGTAGACGTTGCAGAGCAAGCCTATCGTTATCTTGCAGAGCATGACGTTCCTTGTTTGGTGTTCCAAGCACGATATAACTTATTTGAACGCCAACCGGAAAAAACATCTTTGTTATTAGCGAAACAACACGGAGTTGGGTTTGTGGCTTTTTCGCCTTTAGCTCAGGGGTTGCTGACCAATCGATATTTGAACGGAATCCCCAATGGTTCGCGTATGGCACAAGGCCGATTCTTGAAACAAGAAGTGTTGACTGATGTTGTACTCAATAAAATCAAACATTTGAATGATTTGGCAAGTCAGCGTGGACAGACGTTGGCAGACATGGCATTGGCCTGGTTGCTGAAAGATGAAGCGGTGACATCTGTAATTATCGGTGCCAGTTCGGTAAACCAATTGAAGACCAATTTGAAAGCATTACAACAACCTTGCTTTGCAGATGAAGAATTGTTGCGTATAGACGAAATTTGCAAATAGAATAAAATCCATCAGAATGGGGCAGGCGATTCCAAACGGAGTTGTCTGCCTGTTTTTGTATGTCGGAACTCTATGGAGGTGGCATGGAGGTAAAGGCGCTTGTCGGGTTGTCCGTACAGATTATCTCCTACGATGGGGGCATTGAGTCCTTGTTGATGGGCGCAGTGTACGCGTAACTGGTGTGTGCGTCCGGTGATAGGATACAAAGAAAGACGGGTGTGGCGTTTATCTCGCGAGATGACTTCGTAGCGTGTGACAGCCGGTTTGCCGTATTCTTCACTGACCATCTGTCGCGGTCGGTCGTCCGGGTTCGGACACATGGGGAGTTGTATAATACCTGTGTCAGCAGTAACTGTGCCGATGACGATGGCAGTGTATCTTTTTTTGACTTTCCGAGTTTCAAAAGCACTTTGCAGTAAGCGATGTGTTTCCTTATCCTTCGCAATTATCAAGATACCTGATGTGTCCATATCCAGTCGGTGCACCAATAGCGGTCCGTCGGCTATGGGGTAGTTTTCTTTAGCCCAACTCCATACCGATGGCGCATTATCCTTACCCGGAACGGATAACATTCCTGCAGGTTTATCCACTGCAATGATACAGTCATCCTCGTAAATGACTCTCGGCGTATTTCCCTCATTTTTGATACATTCCTGAATGTTCGGTTCTACATCCAATCCTTGCAACATGAAATTCAATATCGGTTCACACTTCGTTTTGCAAGAAGGGTAATAGTAGCCATGTCGGCGTACTTCCTTTTGCGGAGACTTTCCCCACCAGAATTCTGCCATTGTCAGAGGACGCCAGCCATGAAGGAAGGCATATTGCAATAGCTTAGGGGCTGCACATTCTCCCGTTCCCGAGGGCGGAAAAGGGCGGTCTGCATCCTTGAAAATTTCTATGAGGTCTTTTGTCTCTCCTTTGGCGTTGCGTATGACAAATTGTCGAAACAGCCAATGTTGTAATGCTGCAGAGCGCTGTTTCCTTTCATTTTCCAGTATTTCTATTTGTTCGTTGAAACGCTGAAGATTGATTTGAGCTTGTGCGGTAATACTATCCCAATGGCGAATCAGTCGTTTGTGTTCTGCTTTGAGGTGTTGACTCTCTCTTAATAACGATTCTGTTGTTGCTGATGAAATATTTTTATTTTGTCGTTGGGTATCACGCTTTTCCTTTGCAGCTTTCATCATGTTGCGATGTTCTTCCAACGCTTTTTCTCTCTGTTGAGCAATCTCGGATATCTGCTTTTGTAATAGTAGCTTTTCTTCGCTTTCAAGCAACTCCTTGATTTTACGATTGATGTCTGAAATGGCACGTTCTTCTTTCTTGAAATAACCGTCAGGTTGTAGCATGTCGTACACTGCCGGTACGAAATAAGGGTGGTTATTCTTTCCATTCAGAATCCCCGAATAGGCTGCAAAAAATGCATACTGCCCGTCTTTTTCTGCGATGAGAACTCCGAACATCTTGCCTTCTTCCAGTTCTTCATGCCATTCCGGTCGGCTCATGATGTAGTTTTGCACTTCTTGAGCTGCCTTTACGGCTAATGGATGAGGCTGGTAGTGAAAAGGGCAATTGAATCTCTTCGGCAGTTCGTCATAGGGCGGCCGGGATTCAAAAAGGTGTATGGTGTTCGGTTCGGAATACATATTCGCTATTCTACCTTACAAAGGTAACTAAAAATCATTGAGGTGATTTGAAAAGTAAAGAAAAAGAATATAAAATGAAAGAGTTCATCTTTTTTTATTTAGTTTTGTATAATGTTTAAATAAAAAGATATGAAGAACTCAAATACAGAACTGATACTGATCAGAATTACCGGAGAAGACCGCCCTGGTTTGACTGCTTCCATTATGGAAGTGTTGGCACGTTATGATGTCACGATTCTTGATATAGGACAGGCAGACATTCATAACACGTTAAGTTTGGGGGTATTAGTTCAGATGCATGAGGATTATTCCGGTCATGTGATGAAAGAATTGCTTTTCAAGGCTAATGATTTGGGCGTCAACA
>JAGBUF010000304.1 GCA_017630975.1 Paraprevotella sp.
AGTCACTCACTCTCCGGCTACTTTTTTTTTAGGGGGTTATGGAATGAATGATGTAGAGTAGATTTCAGGTCCCGGTTTCAATTCTATCTTAAAAAATAATTTAATGGCACATAAAGCAGGTTTTGTTAATATTGTTGGAAACCCGAATGTAGGAAAGTCAACATTGATGAATTTACTTGTTGGTGAGCGAATTTCAATTGCAACATTCAAGGCCCAGACAACTCGTCATCGTATTATGGGTATTCTTAATACTGACGATATGCAAATTTGTTTTTCTGACACTCCTGGTGTGTTGAAGCCTAACTACAAACTGCAAGAATCAATGCTGAACTTTTCTGAATCAGCATTGCAGGATGCGGATGTGTTGCTTTATGTGACAGATATGATAGAAACGCCTGATAAAAACGCTGAGTTTTTGAGTAAGGTGGCTAAAATGGACATACCGGTTTTGTTGCTGATTAATAAAATAGATGTAAGTAATCAGCAGGATCTGACACAAAAAGTTGAGGAATGGCATGCTGTATTGCCGCAAGCTGAAATCATACCTATTTCTGCATTATGTAAGTTTAATGTAGACGCCGTACTCCGTCGAATCAAAGAATTGCTTCCGGATTCACCACCTTATTTTGGAAAGGATCAGTGGACGGATAAACCAGCCCGCTTTTTTGTTACAGAAATTGTTCGTGAAAAAATCCTGTTGTACTATGACAAGGAAATACCTTATTCGGTAGAGGTTGTGGTAGAGCGTTTTAAAGAGGATGCAAAGAGCATTCATATCAATGTGGTGATTTATGTGGAGAGAGAATCACAGAAGGGTATCATTATCGGACATCAAGGTGTGGCTTTGAAAAGAGTCGCTACTGAGGCAAGAAAGTCATTGGAGAAATTCTTCGGCAAAAATGTGTATTTGGAAACCTTTATCAAGGTGGATAAAGATTGGCGAAGTTCAGATAGAGCATTAAAGAATTTTGGATATAATTTAGAGTAAAAACAGGTTGTGAAACCGTAAGATAAGAATTATGGGAAATATCGTAGCGATAGTAGGACGCCCGAATGTGGGGAAGTCAACCCTTTTTAACCGTTTGACTAAAACGCGCCATGCGATTGTCAGCGACGAGGCAGGAACAACACGTGATCGTCAATATGGTAAATCCGAATGGATTGGCCGTGATTTTTCAGTGATAGATACCGGTGGGTGGGTCGTAAATTCAGATGACATATTTGAGGAGGAAATCCGTAAACAAGTGACATTGGCAACTGAAGAGGCAGATGTTATTCTGTTTTTAGTGGATGTCAGAAATGGAGTGACTGATTTGGATGAAGCCGTTGCTCATATTCTACGTAGAACGAAAAAACCGGTGATTCTGGTGGCAAATAAAGCTGACACCAATGAGTGGATATATAGTTCTGCAGAGTTCTATTCTTTAGGTTTGGGAGATCCTTATTGTATTTCGGCTGCTACAGGTAGCGGAACAGGTGAATTGTTGGATATGATTGTTGAAAAATTCCCTAAGGAGAAAGATGATGTTGTAGAAGAAAATATACCTCGCTTTGCAGTTGTTGGTCGTCCAAATGCCGGAAAGTCCAGTTTGATCAATTCTTTTATAGGTGAGGAACGTAATATCGTGACAGATATTGCAGGTACAACGCGAGATTCCATTTATACCCGATACAATAAATTTGGATTTGATTTCTATTTGGTAGATACCGCCGGTATTCGTAAGAAAAACAAGGTAACGGAGGATTTGGAGTATTATTCCGTTATGCGTTCAATTCGTGCCATAGAAAACTCTGATGTATGTATTCTGATGATCGATGCTGAAAGAGGTATTGAGTCCCAAGATTTGAATATTTTCCAATTGATACAGAAGAATAATAAGAGCCTGGTGGTAGTCGTAAATAAATGGGACTTAGTCGAAGAAAAGTCTTCTACGGTAATGAATGAGTATGAACGTGCTATTCGTCATCGTATGGCTCCATTCGATGATTTTCCAATCATTTTTGCTTCTGCGTTGACGAAACAACGTATTTTTAAGGTGTTGGAAACAGCAAAGGATGTATATCAAAACAGAAAGAAGCGCGTTTCTACAGCTAAATTAAATGAGGAAATGTTGCCGTTGATAGAGGCTTATCCGCCCCCATCAATTAAGGGTAAATATATCAAAATAAAATATTGTATGCAATTGCCTGAGACACAGATTCCTTCTTTTGTGTTCTATGCCAATTTGCCACAGTATGTAAAAGAACCTTATCTTAGATTCTTGGAGAATAAGATTCGTGAACGATGGGACTTTTCCGGAACTCCTATCAATATCTTTATTCGTCAAAAATAATGCGACTACTTGGTGCAATAAGTGTATTGTTCGTCATTCTTTTTCTTGGTCAGTCATGTAATGGCTGGGAAAAAGAGGCAGATAAGGCGGCAGAAAAATACTATACGTTCTTGATAAAGGAAAAGTATGAGGATTTTGTTGCTGGAATTGCTTATTCGGATAGCATGCCTCAATTTTATAAAGAAGAGATGCTGGAAGTGGCTCGCAGTTTTGTCTGTCGAGAAAAAGAAAAACATGGGGGATTAATATCAGTAGAGGCCAAAAACAGCGTAGAGAAAGGTAATATAGCAAATGCCTTTATAGAGATTACATTTGCGGATAGTGTAAAGGAGAATGTATCTGTACCAATGGTAAAATGTGGAGAGATATGGAAAATGCAATAAAAGGATATGACTTCATATCCTTTTATTGATTTGCTTCTTTTACCTTTCTGAAAAGGTCTGAGGCAAAGATAAAGCTATTCAATCTTTCGTTAGTTGAATTCATAATTTGATCTTTAGTACCTTGCCATTCTTTGATGCCTTCATGAATATATAGGATATTTTCTCCTATTCCCATTACGGAGTTCATGTCATGAGTATTGATGATGGTGGTCATATTGAAATCAACAGTGATATCATGTATCAATTCATCAATCACCAAAGATGTTTTAGGGTCAAGACCAGAATTGGGCTCATCGCAAAAAAGATATTTGGGATTTAAGGCTATGGCTCTTGCTATGGCCACGCGTTTTTGCATACCTCCACTAATTTCATCGGGGAATTTTTTCTGGGCATCTAAAAGGTTTACCCTATCTAAACAGAATTGGGCTCTCTTGACTCTTTCTTGATAGGAATCGTTAGAGAACATATCCAATGGGAACATGACGTTTTCAAGGACGGTCATAGAATCAAATAGGGCAGCACTTTGGAATATCATTCCCATTTCTCTTCGGAGAAGTTTCCATTCATTTTTGTTCATGCATACTAAATCGCGCCCATCGTATAAGATTTTACCACTTGTTGGTCTAAATAATCCGACAATACATTTCATCAGTACTGTTTTTCCTGAACCGCTTTGGCCAATAATTAAATTGGTTTTCCCGTTTTCAAACACGCAGTTGATATCTTTTAAAACGCTTTTGTCTTCAAAGGATTTATATAGAGATTTGATTTCAATCATTACGACAATAAATGAGTTAATAATACATCTGAAAATAGAATAAGAACACTACTGCTCACAACGGAGTTTGTGCTGGCTTTACCAACTTCAACAGAGCCTCCTTCAACAGTATATCCATAAAATGCAGAAACGCTAGTAATGACGAAGGCAAAAAATATAGACTTGATAACTCCCATCCATACGTACCATTCGTTGAAATCATGCTGCAAACCTAATGTCAAATCGTCAATAGTAATAATATGCCCAATGACTGCAGTTGCATATGCACCTACAAATCCGGCAAAGATACTGAAGCATACCAAAAAAGGCATCATAGTAATCATTCCGGCAATTTTAGGGAGAATCAAGTAGCTGGCGGAGTTGACTCCCATGATTTCAAGGGCGTCTATCTGCTGGGTGACCCGCATTGTGCCAATTTCAGAAGCGATATTTGAACCTACTTTTCCTGCTAATATCAAGCACATGATTGACGATGAAAACTCAAGTAGCATAATTTCTCGAGTTGTGTATCCCGTGATGAATTTCGGCATCCATGGACTTTCAATGTTGAGCTTTATTTGAATGCAGATAACAGCACCAATAAAGAAAGAAATCAGAAGTACAATGCCGATGGAATTGGTACCGAGCTGACTCATTTCTTTAATATATTGTTTGAAAAACATGCGCATTCTTTCTGGACGTGAAAAAGTGCGCCCCATCAGTATGAGGTATTTTCCAAATGTTGATAAACTTTTACTTAGAAACATAAGAATTGCTTTTGAACATACAAAAATAGTGAAAATCCCATAAAAAGAGGGATGTAAAGTCAAATACTTTTGCATAGTTCTATCTTTTTAAGACTAATTTCGTATTTTTGTTCACAAAATTAAAAGGTATGTCTGAAACTATTTTTCAAGATGGTAATCAAGAAGAATTGGTTCTTCGCACAGAAGGATTAGTCAAAACCTATGGTAAAAGAACCGTTGTAAACAACGTCTCTTTTGAAGTTCGACAAGGGGAAATTGTAGGACTTTTGGGTCCTAATGGTGCAGGTAAAACAACATCTTTCTATATGACGACCGGATTGGTGGTGCCCAATGCCGGACGTATATTTATAGGTAATCTTGAAATTACAAAAGATCCGGTATATAAACGTGCTCGTAACGGAATTGGATATTTGGCACAAGAGGCGTCAGTCTTCAGAAAAATGACGGTAGAGGATAATATAGCATCTGTTTTGGAGATGACAGGAAAGCCAAAAGAATATCAAAAAGAGAAGTTGGAGAGCTTGATTGCAGAATTCTCTTTGCAGAAAGTTCGTAAGAACTATGGTGACCGTTTGTCTGGAGGTGAGCGTCGTCGAACGGAGATTGCGCGTTGCTTGGCCATTGATCCGAAATTTATCATGCTGGATGAACCTTTTGCAGGTGTGGATCCGATAGCTGTAGAAGATATTCAATATATTGTATGGAAATTAAAGCAAAGGAATATCGGAGTGTTGATTACAGATCATAATGTGGAAGATACTCTATGTATTACCGACCGCGCATATATGTTGTTTGAAGGTCAGATTCTATTCCAAGGTACGCCTCAAGAATTGTCCGAAAATGAAATAGTTCGTGCCAAATATTTGACAAATAGTTTCGTTCTGCGGTTGAAGGATTTCCAAAAGATAGATCAGGAAAAGTCTGCACAGGTTTAAAAAACAGTCTTTGAGGGTCTTTTGAATGATATTTATTTGTCTTTCTTCTTCATTATTTGAAAGATAAAAGCTATCTTTGCAAGCCTATATTTTAATTAGTAATAAAAATAATAATAAATAATAAACACAAGATGAATATTTCATTAGAAAACCTAGACAAGGTAAGCGCAGTGCTTACTATTAAATTGGAAAAAGCCGATTATGAGGCAAAAGTTGAAACTGCGTTGAAAAACTTCCGTAAGAAAGCAAATGTACCGGGTTTCCGTCCGGGACAGGTGCCTATGACTATTTTGAAAAAACGCTTTGGCAAGGATATCACTGCTGAGGAAGTAAATAAATTGTTGGGTGAGAAACTTTATGAGTATATCAGAGAGAATGATTTGAATATTTTGGGCGAACCTCTTCCTTCTTTGGAGTATCAACCGGAAATGGATTTTGATACAATGGAAGAACTTACTTTCAAATTTGATGTTGCTTTGGCTCCTGAATTTGATGTAGAATTAAGTGCTAACGATAAGTTGGATTACTACGAAATTGAGGTTTCAGATGATATGGTAGAGAAACAAGTCAATATGTATGCTCAACGCGGTGGTAGCTATGAGAAAGTAGATAGCTATGAGGCGAAAGACATGGTAAAGGGCTTGTTGGCAGAGTTGGATGAGAATGGTAATACCAAAGAAGGTGGAATTCAAGTTGAGAATGCCGTAATGTTACCGGAATACATGAAGAATGACGAGCAAAAATCAATATTCTCTGCTTGTAAGGTAAATGATGTTTTGGTGTTCAACCCGAATAAGGCATATGATGGACATGATGTAGAAGTAGCTTCATTGTTGAAAATCAAGAAAGAGGATGCTGCTGCAATGACATCGGATTTCAGTTTCCAAGTTCAAGAGATTACTCGTTTTAAATCAGCAGAATTGAATCAAGAGTTGTTTGATCAGGTGTTCGACAAGGGTACTGTGACAACTGAGGAGGATTTCCGTGCCAGAATCAAAGATTTAGTTGCCGGTCAATTTGTAGGTGACAGTGAGTACAAGTTTATGCTTGACGTTCGTTCATATTTGATGGACAAAGTAGGCAAGTTGGAGTATCCTGATACATTCTTGAAGCGTTTCATGCGTGTAAGCAACCCGAAGAAAGGCGAAGAGTTTGTAGAGGAGAACTATGAAAAGAGCTTGGTTGAATTAACTTGGCACTTGATCAAAGAGAAGTTGGTTAAGGTATATGGTATCAAGGTAGAGAAAGAAGACCTTATTGCAACAGCCAAAGATATCACCAAGATGCAATTCGCTCAATATGGTATGTTGAATGCACCAGAGGATTTGTTGGAAAACTATGCTAATGAAATGTTGAAGAAGCAAGAGCAAGTTGAAAATCTGGTAAATCGTAGTGTAGAGGTGAAATTGTCAGCAAACTTGAAGAATGTTGTAACATTGAACAAGAAATCAGTAAGTCTTGACGAGTTCAATAAGATGTTTGCATAATTGCTAACGAACATCATATAAGGAACTTAGTATACTAATTATAACTCCTGAACTGAATCGTCTGCTGAGAAACTATGACGAAGATGGTTCAGGAGTTTTTTATCAAACAAATATGATTATGAATGATTTTGAAAAGTATGCTGTGAAGCATTTAGGAATGAGCCATCAAGTATTGAATGATGTGGTAAGTGCTCAGAATCACTATATGAATCCTTATATTCTGGAGGAGCGCCAATTGAATGTTACACAGATGGATGTGTTTTCTCGATTGATGGCGGATAGAGTCATTTTTTTGGGAACACAGATAGATGATTATACTGCGAATACTTTGCAGGCACAATTGTTGTACCTTGATTCAGTTGATGCAGGAAAGGACATCTCTATCTATATCAATTCGCCCGGTGGTTCTGTGTATGCAGGCTTGGGTATATATGATACGATGCAGTTCATTAGTAGTCCGGTGGCAACAATCTGTACAGGTATGGCGGCGTCAATGGCTGCAGTTTTGTTGGTGGCAGGCGAAGAGGGAAAACGTCAAGCTCTGACACATAGTAGGGTGATGATTCACCAGCCGATGGGTGGAGCGCAAGGTCAAGCGTCAGATATTGAAATTACTGCAAGAGAAATTCAAAAACTGAAAAAAGAACTTTATGCCATTATTGCAAATCATTCTCATACAGATTTTGACAAGGTTTGGGCTGATTCCGACCGTGACTATTGGATGGCAGCGCAAGAAGCGAAGGAG
>JAGBUF010000305.1 GCA_017630975.1 Paraprevotella sp.
GGGTGGGTCTTCTCCTTTTGTGGAGGGGTCGGTGATGGGACTTATCTGAACGAATCTGTCAGCAATTTGATTTCCACGCTGGGCGAGATACGTTCGTACAGGATATTGTATACTGCATCGAGGATGGGCATATTTACGTGCAGACGTTTGTTGATGTCCTTCATGCACTTCGTACCATAATATCCTTCGGCAATCATTTCCATTTCTATTTGTGCGCTTTTGACGCTGTAACCCTTTCCAATCATACTACCGAAAACACGATTACGACTGAAACGCGAGTAGCCTGTCACCAATAAGTCGCCCAAATAAACAGAGTCCACCACGTTGCGTTCAATGGGGTAGACAGTAGTCAGCAAACGGTTCATCTCTTGTACGGCATTTGCCATCAGTACCGATTGGAAGTTATCACCGTATTTCAGTCCGTTGCAGATACCCGATGCGATGGCATACACGTTCTTCAGTACCGAAGCGTATTCAATACCGATCACGTCGTCGCTCGTTTTGGTCTTGACATACTCACTGGAAATCATGTCAGCGAAAGCCTGTGCCTTGTTCAGGTCTGTACATCCGATGGTCAGATAGGTGAGACGCCCCAATGCCACCTCTTCGGCATGGCTCGGACCACCCAATACTGCCAGATTATCCTCAGGCACTCCGTATACATGGTGGAAATATTCCGTGCATACGAGGTTCTCATCCGGTACGATACCTTTGATGGCAGTCACAATGAACTTATCGCGCAGTTTCACCTTCAACTTTTTCAAGTGACTCTTCAAGTAAGGCGACGGTGTGACAAAAATCAGCGTGTCCGCCTCTTCTACAATCTTGTTGATGTCTGATGAGAACTTGATACGGTTCACATCAAAATGAACACTGGTCAGATAGGCAGGGTTATGTCCCAATCGTTGGAACTCCTCGATGCGGTCGTCCCTGCGCATGTACCAATGTATGGAATCGTTTCCCTCTAACATCATTTTGGCGATAGCTGTAGCCCAGCTACCTCCGCCCATGATGGCTATCGTTCCACATTTTCCCATATAAATTTATTTTAGTTCAACTTCTTTTTCTTCTTATAGATTCCACGTTGCTATCGCTCTGTCGGGATGACAGGAGGGAGGGTTTTGTCGTTCTATGTACTTCCTCTTTTTCCTCCCCTCCCTTGGGGAGGGGTCGGGGGAGGGTCTTTTACAACTTCTCCACCCAAGCAGCTACATCGTTTACCGACGGCTTCTCGATGTCGAGTTTGTATTTCTTGACAATCTCTCCGATTTGTTGTTGTAGCTTTTGCGGATTCACGTCCTTCATGTCGCTGACAAGGTTATAACCCGCTTTTTGCAGGATGGGCACCAGTTCCTCAGCGATACCGATTTCTGCATACTTGGCAGGAGCATCTTTCGGTGCTTTTTTCTCCGGGCGCATCTGTGGGAAGAAGAGCACCTCCTGGATGAATGCGTTACCGGTCATGAGCATCACCAAACGGTCGATACCGATACCGATACCAGAGGTCGGGGGCATACCATATTGCAACGCGCGTAAGAAGTCCTGATCGATAATCATTGCCTCGTCATCGCCTTTATCTGCCAGTTTCATCTGCTCAATGAAGCGTTCTTCCTGATCTATCGGGTCGTTCAACTCAGAATAAGCATTTGCCAACTCTTTACCGTTTACCATCAACTCAAAGCGTTCTGTCAATCCCGGTTTGCAACGGTGCATCTTGGTGAGCGGACTCATCTCAACAGGGTAGTCGGTGATGAATGTCGGTTGGATGAATGTGCCTTCGCAGAACTCACCGAAAATTTCGTCAATTAACTTACCCTTACCCATGATATCATCAATCTCCATGTTCAATGCCTTGCATACCTCGCGAATTTCCTCCTCGCTCTTGCCATTGAGGTCATATCCGGTTTTTTCCTTGATGGCGTCAAGGATAGGCAGACGGCGGTAGGGCGCCTTGAAACTGATGGTCTTGCCATCAATTTCGGTCTCTGTGCAACCGTTGACAGCAATACAGATGCGTTCCAACATCTTTTCGGTGAACTCCATCATCCACTCGTAGTCCTTGTA
>JAGBUF010000306.1 GCA_017630975.1 Paraprevotella sp.
GACAACACATGCAGGCGCTGTTCCAACTGCAAATCGGCAATCCGGGTAGTTCGTTTGCCGTAGAGATTGCCCGAAAAATCGGTATTCCGGAGGAGGTCATAGCCGATGCAACCTCCATTGTTGGAAAGGAATATATCAATGCCGATAAGTATCTTCAGGATATTGTGCGCGACAAACGGTATTGGGAGCACAAACGACAGAACATCCATCTGCGCGAAAAGGAGATGGACAGAACTATCGCGCGCTATGAAACGGAAATAGAAGAACTGCAACGCAGCAGAAAAGAAATCATTCTACAAGCCAAGGAGGACGCCAAACAACTCCTGAAAGAATCGAATGCACAGATTGAACGTACCATTAAAACGATAAAAGAGGCGCAAGCCGAAAAAGAAAAGACCCGCAACGTACGTCAACAGCTCAATGAGTTCAAAGAAACTTTGAATGATGTGGGTGCAGAACACGAGTCCGATAAGATTGCACGCAAGATGCAACAAATTATTGAACGTAAGAAACGGAAAGCTGAAAGGAACGAAAAGAAAGCAGCACAACATAACACAACCGATGAATTGCAACAGAAGGCCAAAGAAGCTGCTCTGAATGATGAACCTTTGAAGACCGGTGACACAGTACGTATCAAAGGGCAAACAACCGTGGGAACAATAGATGAAATTGACGGAAAACATGCCATAGTTACCTTTGGCATGATGCGCACCAATATAAAAGTGGACCGGTTGGAACGTGCTGTCAGACCGGTTCAAAAAGAAACACCACAAGCCGCCACCTATGTTAGCAAACAGACACAGGATGCGGTATATGAAAAGAAGCTCAGTTTCAAGCAGGACATTGACGTGAGAGGAATGAGAGGCGAAGAAGCCATCAATGCCGTTACTTATTTTATTGACGACGCCATTCTGGTGGGTATGTCACGCGTCCGCATCCTTCATGGCACGGGCAATGGCATCCTTCGTACACTCATCAGGCAGTACCTTCACACCCTGTCCGGAGTAAAAGCATTCAAGGATGAACATGTACAGTTCGGTGGTGCCGGTATTACCGTCGTGGATTTATTCTAATTATTTAAGACATTTAAAGTTTTATTTCAGACCGCATTAACAATTAATATTGTACCTTTGCGCAGATTAACATTACACAATATCATTATGAAACAAAGAATTTTATCATTATGCCTGCTTTTTTTCAGCATGATGGGATTCGCACAATCTATCGACTGGAACAAAGAGTTACCGGCAGATCCTAACGTATATGTCGGCAAATTGCCCAACGGCATTACGTATTATCTTCGTCACAACGAAGAACCTAAAAACCGTGCCAGCTTCTACATCATCCGTAATGTAGGCGCATTATTGGAAGAAGATAACCAGGACGGTTTGGCTCATTTCCTTGAACACATGGCATTCAATGGTACAAAGAACTTCCCGGGAAACACGCTCACCTCTACATTGGAGCGCCACGGAATTTCCTTTGGCGGAAATTTGAATGCTTACACCACTCAAGAGGAAACAGTGTACAACATCAGTGATGTTCCTGTTACGAACGAGAACTTGATTGACACTTGTCTGTTGATACTACACGATTGGTCACACTACCTCACACTCGACCCTAAGGAATTGGACGAAGAGCGTGGCGTCATCACCGAGGAGTGGCGTACCAGAAACAATAGTGCATCACGCATCCGCAACCAACAGATGTCTGTGATCTATAAAGGGTCAAAAATTGCAGAACGTGACGTCATTGGCGAACTGGCAGTGATTCAAGGATTCAAACCGGAAGAAATACGTGATTTTTACTATAAGTGGTACCGTACAGACTTGGAGGCTATTGCCATCGTAGGTGATTTTGATATCGCAAAGATGGAACAGAAAATCAAAGACCTGTTCTCTTCCATTCCGGCAGTCGAAAATCCTGCTCCACGTCCTTTCTTTGAGATTCCCGACCACGAAGAGACTTACTTCTGTCTGGCAACCGACAAGGAGGCAACCGGTTCAAAGGTACAAGTGATGCGTATCTTCCGCGACAAGACACGTGACGGAAACGGTAAGATGACTTATGGCGATATCAAGAGAGATTTGATGCAGACATTCTACAACCAAATGATTAACAATCGCATCAACGAACAAATCCAACGTGGTGAAGCGCCATACATGGCTGCATCTGTCGGTTTCTATGGTGTAACACGAGGATATTATGGATATGTCATCGCTGCAAATGCTAAGCCCAACCAAGAAAAGGAAGCGTTTATCGGCGCTATCACTGAACATGAAAAGGTGGCACAACACGGATTTACAGAAAGTGAGTTGGAACGTGTTAAAACCAATTTTCTGACCGGATTGGAGTCATGGGTTAAGGACAAGGACAAGACTAGCAACGAGGAGCATATCAACGACATGCAGGAAAATTTCCTTAAGAACGAAGCCTATGTTGATATTGAAGATTATGCAAAAGCGGCTGTTGAAATCTTGCCATATATCACAGCGGAAGAAATTTCTGCACAAGCTAAGGAATGGTGGAAGGCCAACAATCGCAATATCATCGTTTCCGGTCCGAGTGAAGGGGTGACACACCTGACTGAGGAAGAAGCTCGCGCCATCCTGAATGAATATGAGAACAAGCCGGTAGCTGCCTATAAGGATAACACCATACAGGGAAGTCTGATTACAGAGGAACTGCCCGGCGCTGAAATTACTAAAACAAAGGTATTACCGGAATTTGAGGCAGAAGAATGGACCTTGTCAAATGGAGCTAAAGTAATCTACCGCAAGGCTGATTATGAGAAGGATGAGGTTTCATTGACCGCACACAGTCCCGGTGGTTCTACGGTATATGATGACCTTGACCTATTGCCTGCGGCATCAATGTTGGGTGCGTTTGTTCCGTCCTATGGAGTCGGTAACTTTGACAACATTTCATTGCGCAGACTCCTTACCGGTAAACAAGCTGGATGTAGCGTTTCTGTCAGTGGAATGTATGAAACCATCAACGGTGGTTCTACGCCCAAGGATTTTGAAACCATGATGCAATTGTTGTACCTAAAGTTTACCGCTCCGCGCTTTGACACTTTAGTTCACAATGTTCTTATTGAACGTACCATGATTGGAGTGAAGCAGGCTGCAGGACAACCGCAAACCATCATGAAGGATTCACTGCAACTCATCAGAAACAACTACCACCCTCGTACCATGCTTCAAAATGAAGACTTCGTCAACAAAGTGACAATTGACCGTATCGAGAAAATATATCGTGACCGTATCAGCGATGCCAGCGACTTCACTTTCTTCATTGTAGGTAACGTGGAGAAGGAGGAAGCACAAGCTATGGTAAAGAAATATATCGGTTCGATACCGTCTACCTATCGTAAAGAGCATTGGGTAGACCACAAGGTAAGAGAGCCGAAAGGGGTAACAGAAAAAATCATCTATATACCTCTGGAAATTCCAAAGTCGACTGTAATTGTCAACTTTGTGAAAGAAATGAAGTTCAACCTCAAGAACTCATATATGGTCAACATCCTGGGTAACATCCTTTCTACCCGATATACAAAGTCGATCCGCGAAGAACAAGGGGGAACTTATGGTGTAGGTGTCAGAGGTGCAGCATCAAGAGAACCATATTGCCGTTATAGTATGTTCATGCAATTCGATTGCGATCCGGACAAGGCTGCAACACTCAAGCCATTGCTCTACAAGGAAATTGAAGACATTAAGGAAAATGGAGTGACCGAGGATGAGTTGAGCAAAATCGTAAAGAACATGCTGAAGGAGTCAGAACAAGGTAAGGCACACAACAGTTATTGGATGAATACGTTGAGCTACTACTACAAGACCGGCATCAACCAAAATGATCCGAAAAATTTTGAAGAAGTCATCTCTTCACTGACAACAAAAGACATTCAGAAGTTTACCAAGAAAATGTTCAAGAAAGTTGATGTTATTGATTTGATATTCGCTCCGGCTGCGAAATAAGAACAAAATGATATGAAACGGGCGTGCTAATCCATTTTAGCACGCCTGTTCTATTTATATGCTTTGCATGATTTTTTTAAAGTTCTCATAAGAGGAGTCCATCCGGCCCATCTGATAAGGTTTAAGCGTCAAAGAGAAAGTTCCTTTAACCCCTTCCAAATCAAAATATGCTTTCATGATGCTCGCCAGATTGAATGATAATGATGTACCTTTCTTTACCAAGAAATGACAACATCGCGTCAGAAATTCCTTGTCATGCTCCAGTTTTCGCAACGTCATGAACAACAAATAATAGGAGGCCAAATTCTCTGCACGCAAAAAATAATCGGCACACGTTCGTGGCGTATCAATCTTCAACTGATGCATTAAAAAAGATAATTCTTCCGGTTCATCCGGGAATATCTGGAGCATGTGAGTGATGAATTTCATGCGATCAATCTCTGTGCCTTGCTCCAACAGATGCTTTGCAACCGGCGCAAATCCCTCATCATTCAACGTAAAATCGCCCTGCTGTTTCCTTAATGCAGCAGCTTTCAGCATCGTCACCAAAAAAGCTTTCGAATGATAGATAAAAAGCCGGTCAAAGACCTGCCAAAACATTTCGGAATCTATTTGGGGCATTAAACAAGAACCTATGATCTCACCTGCCATACGGAAGTCTTTATTGGCTAATCCTTGTAAATA
>JAGBUF010000307.1 GCA_017630975.1 Paraprevotella sp.
CAACACAACTGCCATTTTTGCTTTGTGCGACAAAGGTAAAGCATTCATCGTATCCATCAGACAGGACAATACTTCATCAGCTTCTTTTTTAGCAACTTCATTCAAACCAAATCCATCCAAGGCAGTCACTACATACATATAGTTCAGCCACTCCTCTGCAGGGAAATCAGTTTTCTCACTTCTAATGCGAAGAGCCTTATATTCTTTCAATTGTCGGCCTACAACTCCTGCCAAATAGTTCATCATTTGTCCCACATCCGCTCCCTCATGGCTGACATCTGTATTTGCGCATTTCGCAAGCATTTCAGCAATACGCATGGTTATGTATCTATTACCACACATTCCCAGATACCAACTGAAAGAACCATCTTTATTTTGTAATTTTCTAAGAGCCTCACCACAACGACGCCGAATGTCTTGCTGATAATTATCATCCAACAGCAACCCCAATTTCTGCATACGTTGTTTGTCCGCTTCTGCCTCTGTCACCCACGGTGTTTCTTCAAGCAATATGCCAGACAGTTCTTTATGCTGCTCAAGCGAACTTTTTACATCAGAAGACTGTTGCCAAGATTGAATAACCTCTTTTATTTCAGGATTTTGCAATAAAAGACTTTGCGTCATCGTTGTCGAAAAATACGCCGATGCCAACGACAATACATCATTCGCACGCAACTCTTGTATGGAAGGTAAAGCCTGCACTGCATACCACAATGGATTGGCTGTATATTCAAGTGTTAATCTTCGATGGGTAGCCATTTCATGATTCCCCTGATATAAGGAAGATAAATCCACCTCCGTTTCCCCTTTTTTATCCACAATAAACGGCAAGGTTTGTGTCACCCATTCTACATGATCCAAGATAGGCATATAACGCTGTTCTCCATCTGAATGACCATCTGTTTCCAAGCGAACTCTACATATCACCAATGAAGGCATCTCATCAGAAGGAAACATAAATTCTACGAAGGAATCGGAATTAGCAGCAAGCGATGTTTCTCTCTCTTCACTCCAAATCGTCTTTTCAGTCTCTGGTTCTATCACCTCTATCAAGACCTTTCCCTTCATTTCTTTCTGAGTCAAATTGTAAAGTGTTGCTGACAATATCGCGGTATCATTCCTACGTACAAAACGAGGGAGATGGAGTTGCGCCATCACTTCTTTAGCTGCCACCACCTCATCGGTAAATGTAGCGACCCTCATGTCTTCCGTATGTGCTAAAGCCATAAAACGCCACGTCGTCAATGCCTCCGGCAAAGTAAAGCTTATATTGACGTCTCCTTGCTTATCTGTAGTTAAAACCGGATAGAAAAATGCTGTTTCATTTAAATTCTCACGTATTTGGACATCTGCTACGTCATCCTTCTCCTCCAAAGCATCTTCTTGCACCACACCATTTCCTGCTACTTCAAACGCCGAACCGTTCGTCACCACCTCTTTATCTTGTCTTACCCCTTTTGCTGACTTAGTTGTCAGACGAGGAGCCCACATCAGTCCACCGACCATATCTATCTGATTCCCATTCCATTTCAACATATTCTCGTCAAAAGCAGAATAATTCAATGGTTTGATTGTCGGCAATTGTAATTTTGCATACAAACAACGAAAATAATGGTTTTCAGGATATGTATCTGGCCACACATACGGCAATGAGGAATGATTATAATTATTCAATTGCCAATGGTGCGGAGCAATACCTTCAAGCGATGCGTCATACAACGTTGCCATCAATTGTGCGGAAGCCGGCTTCCCATCGGGGGTAGACACTTTCAATGTCCATGTTTCTTTCGTTCCTGGCTGCAAATGATCGCGAAAAGACGTCCATTTCATTTTCAATATCTTTTCATCCTGTACTTTTTCCAATGTAACCGACTGCATATACACCTTTCCACCTTGCACGAAATAATAGAGAAGATATGCACCTTCTCCTTCCACCTTTTCTACGGGATATACAAGATTCAAGATTGAATCACTAAAGTGAAGTAACGTATCAGAAACCATCTGTTTTTGACAGAACATCTGACAATAAAGTGTCACATCTTTTCGACTACTACCCACCTGCACATATCCACTATCAGTGGCAGAAATTTTATTCTGTACGACATTTAACCACATATCACACTCATCCGCCGGACGGACATCCGATATATCAAACAAAATAAACGGAATCCCCACTGTCGTAGTATCATGATGATGCAATGCCGTCACTTCTAAATAATAGCCTCCGGATGGCATCTTCTCCATGGCTGTCAAACATATCGGGACATTGGCCGACAATGTATCATTCATCAGACAGACTCCTGTCTTGCTTCCTTTTTTTGCGGAAAAAATCCTATAGGAAAGGTTCACACCTTGTAGTAGTGGAACACCTACAAGATTTGTCACTTGAGCATGAATTGTCGGCAATGCCGCCTTCATCCATTTAGAAGGAGCATTGACTGTCAAACTTATTTTCTCCCGTCCCACCGGAAGCATTACTTGTCCCACTTGTGATTCACCCACTGCATTGGTAATCGTAACATGTACCTTTTTATAGTACGAAACAG
>JAGBUF010000037.1 GCA_017630975.1 Paraprevotella sp.
GCGCTTTCCGCGCTCGTTTAAGCGAAATGGGATTTGTTGAGGGAAAATCCGTAAAGAAAATATTCTCCGCACCTATTGGGAATCCCATCGTTTTTGAATTGATGGGCAGTAAAATAGCCTTGCGACGCGAAGAAGCACGTAACATCCACATTACAAACGACGTGAACAATGTACAAAGACATTTATCTGACGCAGACGCACCGAAAATGTATAGTCATCCATCTGACTCAACAGTTCAAGTCCCCGCTGCTTGTAATATGGGTTGTCCTGGTTGCAACAATAAGAAATCTGACACCTCAACAAAAGAAGGCGAGATTACCATTGCACTTGTAGGTAATCCCAATTGTGGCAAAACCTCATTGTTCAACGCAGCTTCCGGTGGTCATGAACGTACAGGAAATTATAGCGGTGTCACTGTCAGTTGTATTGTAGGACATATCAAATTTGAAGGACGCGCCGTTAAAATCATTGACTTGCCTGGAACATATTCACTTCGAGCGTTCAGTCCAGAAGAGGCATACGTTGCTCACGAATTGGAAAGCGGGCAAATAGATGCTGTTATCAACGTTCTTGATACCACCAATCTTGAACGTAATCTTTTATTGACACTACAATTAAAGGAACGCAACATCCCTATTGTTGGCGCATTGAATATGTTCGATGAATTCGAACAAAGTGAAAGTACAATTGATATTGAACGCTTGTCACAACGTTTGGATATTCCACTATGCCCCACCGTTGCCCGACAAAAGAAAGGCATTGCTGAATTGTTGCGTCAAGCCATCGAGTTGGCAGACCAACATATTGCATTGCACCGTTCCGGTGTAAAAGGGCATAACCACATAGCTAACTGCTGTACCGACACCGAACATTGCTGCCATTGTATAAATCAGACCAATACAAATCAAAAAAATCGCACCATTGATGCCGCTGTGAAAAGCGAGGCTGAAGCCTGCCCATGCACTTGTCGTGAACACGAGGATGCCGACCGTTATGCACACATCACAGAACTGCTTCAAGGTGTCTATGAGAAGAAAAACGGAAAGATTGAGCATATCACCTCACTTATTGACCGTGTATGTTCTAACAAGTGGTTGGCATACCCCTTGTTCATACTCATCATGTGGTTCATCTTTTGGTTGACATTTACAATCGGACAATACCCGATGGACTGGATTGACAGCGGTGTAGCATGGCTCACGGCTTATTGTCAAGAATTGATCCCGCAAGGCGTTCTGCAAGCCCTTGTTTGCGATGGCATCTTAGGCGGTGTGGGCAGTGTCATCATCTTCCTTCCCAACATTCTGATCTTGTATTTCCTCATTTCTATATTGGAGGACAGTGGATATCTGGCAAGAGCCGCGATGTTGGCCGACCCCCTTTTGAATAAGTTAGGACTTCACGGCAAGTCATTCATCCCCCTATTGATGGGATTCGGATGCAATGTTCCGGCTGTTATGGCAACACGCACCATAGAAAATGCTAAAAGCCGACTGATTACCATGTTGGTGACTCCTATGATATCATGTAGTGCACGCATTCCTGTTTATGTGGTATTCGCAGGCGCATTTTTCCCCAAAAACGCATCAACCGTCATGCTTGCTCTATATGCTTTAGGCATCCTCATGACACTCTTTGTCGCATGGGTTTTCAGTAAAATGTTCATGCGAAAGATGGAGAGCCACTTTGTTATGGAGCTGCCTCCCTACCGACTTCCCAACTCAGTTGCCGTTATTCGCCATACTTGGGAAAAAGGACGACAATATCTTCACAAAATGGGCGGTATCATCCTCGTTGCAAGTATGGTGATTTGGGCATTGGGTTACTTTCCCCAAAGTAGTGATACCCTAAGTGAATCGGAGCAACAAGAACAATCCTACATGGGACAAATCGGTCATGCTATAGAACCAATCATTCGACCATTGGGTTATGATTGGCGCATGGGAGTAGGTATACTCGCCGGTGTAGGAGCCAAGGAATTGATGGTCAGCTCACTCGGTGTCCTTTATAATTGTGATGCCGAAGATGCTGAAGTGGAAACCACCGAAGAAGCCTCACAAACACGTTTAGCTCAGGTATTGAGTCAGCACACCACGCCAGAAGCTGCACTGAGTTACATGATTTTTGCTCTGCTCTACTTCCCCTGTCTGGCAACCATTGCTGCCGTCAAAGGAGAAAGCGGAGGTTGGAAATGGGCTTTGTTCACTGCTGCCTATACCACTGTTTTAGCTTACGTCATGGCTTTTGCCGTCTATCGAATTGCTTTATTGTTTTAACAATATCAAATCGTTCTCGCTCCAAAAGAAAACAAAAAAATAAAACACTACACATATGAATAGAAACACTACTCTACAAGGTGCGTTCGCGCGCTTTGCCTTGTGCTTGCTATGCACTTTCGCAAGTCTTTCAACCAATGCTCAACGTATCACATGGAGCGTAACCGGTACAACAGAAGGACTTTGGAATATCACCGATGGGAAAGTCGGTTGGTGTAATCTGCTTGAAGCCGATATGCAAACCGGACTGTGGAAAGGAGCAAGTTTGGACTTAGCAGCCCTCGCTACTTATAACCTCAACACCCCTGTTGCGGACGACCTTCAAGTTTTTAGCAACCTTGATGCAGGACCGGACAAGGCCTTTCGCCTTATACAGGCGGGATTATCACAACAAATAGGCGAGCATTTCATGGTTTTTGCTGGCTTGCGAAATGTAGATTTTGACTACTTTACAACGCCCTCTACCGGACTTTTTACAAATGCTTCTCATGGCATTCTACCGGTTCTGACCGCGAACTTCCCCATTGCGACATTTCCTGTTGCCGCCCTATGCTTACACACTGAAATCCGCCCCGTAAAAGGACTTATCATTCGCGAGAGTGTTTACAATGGAACGGCAAGTGACCGCTTGGACGAACAGTTCCGCTTTTGTCCCAAAAGTGACGGTGTGTTCAATATCGGTAGTGTGTCCTATTACACCGGCGAAAGTGAGGAGGAACATACCGGTCATTATACATTAGGTTACGCACTCGGTACTTCACCGGCTGAGGGTATTGAAAATGATTTGACTTATAACTACGCTTTGTGGGCTTTGATTGAACAAGATATTGTAAAAATAGGACGCACTCAATTATCCGGATTATTACAAGGAGGTGCAGCGCCTGCCACTCGCAGTTCCTGTCGTGGTTATTGGGGCGCCGGATTGTTGTTAGGTAATATCACTAAGAATGAAGCTCAAATCGGTATCGTTGTCAATCGCGCCTTATATGCCGACGGTCGCGAAACGGATGTCGAATTCACCGGCAGTTTCCCTGTCTGCAAGTACTTCACCTTACAACCTGCCGTCCACTGCATCAACACCAACGGACATTATACCGCTGCGGCACAACTTCGTGCTATTGTGGAGATTGGGAATTAAGCATTAAGACTATATCAGAAAAGAGGAATGAAATAATAATAAATACTTCATTCCTCTTTTCTAATATACTACTTATAAATCTTCTACATTTGATTTATTATAATTACCTTTTTTAAATCTCATCAAGTACGATGTAAATTTACATTTTTTCTTTTAAAGCAAGATATAAATTGTCAAAATAACGTATTTTTGTATCGTTACTATAAAAATCATGCAGACAAATAATAAACCATACTACACCGAAACACTCCCATGCGGACTGCGCCTCGTTTGCGCACCTTCCAATTCTGATGTGGCATATTGCGGAATTGCCATTGATGCAGGAACACGCGATGAACTTGAAACAGAAAGCGGTTTGGCACACTTCTGCGAGCACCTGACCTTCAAGGGTACTCACCGTCGTCGTTCATGGCACATCCTGAACCGTATGGAAGCAGTAGGCGGTGACCTGAACGCATACACCGGCAAGGAAGAAACCATTTATTATTCGGCATTTCTTAAAGAACATTTTTCAAGGGCGGTGGATTTGCTGACAGATATCGTTTTGGGCAGCACATACCCCCAAACAGAGATGATCAAAGAAGTAGAAGTGGTCATTGATGAGATAGAAAGTTACAACGACTCTCCTTCGGAACTCATTTTCGACGAGTTTGAAAATCTTATCTTCAACGGACATCCTTTAGGTCGCAACATCTTAGGCGAAGCCCCACGATTGCGAGAACTTCGTAGTGAAGACGTTCAACGGTTTGCCGACCGACTTTACACGCTCACGAACATGGTATTTTTTGTCTATGGGAAAATAGAACCGAAAATCGTTCGTCGTGAATTGGTAAAAGCTCTCAATAAGGTGGCGCTATCGCTCCCCGAAGGTAACACATTACGACAAAAACTGACGGAAGAAACGACGGAATTTACTGCTACTACAGACAACGATACCACCAGAACTGCCCTACCTCCATATATACCACAAGAGGTGATACGTAAAAAAGATACACACCAGGCACACGTCCTCATTGGTACACGTGCATATAGTGCGCGCGACCCACGTCACCTCAGTCTGTACCTACTGAATAATATTTTGGGAGGACCCGGCATGAACTCGCGCCTCAATATCAGTCTGCGCGAAAAGAATGGTCTGGTGTATACGGTAGAAAGCGTGATGACCACATATACCGACACCGGAGTATGGAGCGTGTATTTCGGATGTGACCCTCACGATATCTCACGTTGTAAACGATTGGTGATGAAAGAGCTGAAACGATTGGCAGACCAACCGCTCAGTGAATCTGCCCTTAAAGCCGCCAAACAACAAATCAAAGGACAGATTGGTATCTCCTATGAAAATTCCGAAAGTGTAGCACTGGCAATGGGTAAAACCTTTCTACATTACCGACAGACACGCGACAAAGAACGATTGTTTCAAAAAATAGATGCGCGGACGGCAGAAGACTTGCATGCTGTAGCCAAAGAGATGTTCCAGCCGGAGAATCTGACTACTTTGATTTACAAGTGAACCGAATCTCTCAAAACGAGTAAAGATTCAGGCCCCATATTGAACAACAAATCCGCAATACTCAAATTGGGAATAAATCCATTCTTCTCTTGAAACACCTGGTAATAGATAGGACAGCAGAATTGTTTGTCCTCCTCAACCGCTATTTTCGGACTAATGCGATTCTTGAAATCGTCCCATACCGGTTGCGCCACGCCATCAATTTTTCCGTAGGCTGTTGTAAAGACAGGAGTAACATTAAGGTTGATCAACTCACAAACTTTCTCTCTGATGGCCTCATTGAAATCCAACAGAAACTCCCAGCGTTTGGTATAAAACGGTAGGAAATCATCCGCATAGTATTCAAAATACGGGCTGTTGCGATAGCTGCTCTCCAAAGCATTCCAATGCAGATGGCGCCAATTGCCATGGTCGGAAATGCGAATATCCTTCATGGCACATTTTTCTGATTCCGGTTTGACAATCGGGATGGTCAGTATTTGTGTTCCTGAAGGAGAAGCTATGATACAACGATTACGGTAAGTCTGTTTGATATAATGTTCGTATGCCTCAACGACTGCTTGATCGCAGGCATAGAGTTTGGCATAATATTGTATGGGTGCCCAATAAGCGGTAGAAAGCAAACAAGATTTATTCATCGCCGGATATCTGGTTTTTCGCAGCCCACCTTCATCATCATACGGTCCCAACGGAAAGGATTGTACCATGGAGCTGCATCATCAAAAGAGTACAACACACGGGTAAGACGACCTATAATATAGATGTCAGGCACAAATCCGAAAGTCCTGGAGTCCAGTTGATTTTCACAATTAGCCGATGACATCCAATAGTAATCATGCATAAAACGGAATGAAGTCACCAATTGTCCTGACACATACAACGAGTCCGAAACTACTTCAGAGCACAATCCCTCATGCAGATTAATCATACTGTTGTACCAATATACATTATCCGGTGTAATACCCACAAACTCTCCTTTTTGTGGTAAGCGCACCTTTTTGAATGGTCGTCCGGATGGCGGCATATACCTGAAAATATTCCCGCAACGATCTACCCATAACGTATCACCCGGCACCGCATAGCAATAACCAATAAAGATGTTCCGCTCGTCAATGAAGATGCTATCGTCGTGCATAGAGGGGTCATTGAATGCCACCCATTCGCCCAAACCAACCCGAGCATCTCCCAAACGGGCTTTATCCAACCATTTCATCGGTGACAATCTAATGCCATAGGACCATTTATTGAGCGCAACACGATCGCCAGCCATAAATACAGGGCGCTCCCCGTCCTCCGGTATTTCTACGATTGAACACCCAAAGAAGCGGATGCCCCACACCAGAATACCGGCCACCAGAATGCTGAAAATCAAACGTAGCGCACTTTTGAACATTTCCTTCTTATTTTATATTGTCTACCAAACGGAAAAGTCTGTTCCAACGGATATGTCCGTCGCCCCACGCACGGTCCTTGTCCGTAGAAAGCCATATAATAATGGGTTTTCCTACAATGTGATCCTCCGGAACAAACCCCCAATAACGTGAATCGGCTGAGTTATGACGGTTGTCGCCCTGCATCCAATAGTAGTCCATTTTGAAAGTATAGCTGTCGGCAGGAGTTCCATTGATTAGAATCTGACCGTCAGATGTCACTTGCAAATCATTCTTTTCATATACTTTGATAGGACGCTCATAAATCGGTAGATTCTCCAACGTCAACGTTACGATCTGCCCTTTTGCAGGAATCCAAACAGGTCCGTAATTGTCACGTGTCCATCCGGTATAAGCATTCAAAGGATAAAGTCCGTCAGCAACAGATGAAAGACTATCGTACGCTATAGACTCCACGATATCCGTACATGTTTTCAGACGCTGATATGCAACATTTGTCAATGGTAGTGAACCCGTTTGGCTCATGGAAGTCAAATCCTCCTGACTGATTCCCAATTCACGTACAAGTTCATCGGGAATAGGACGCTTGAGGCGCACGATATAATCATACTGCACATTGTCCGGTTCTTTATTGGCAACACCGTCTAAATAAATGATATGGTTCTTTATCTCTAAAGTCTGTCCCGGTAATCCGACACATCGTTTCACATAATTCTCCCTACGATCGACCGGACGCCACGTTACACCACCAAAAACTCCCTTGTTTTGGTTAATGTACTCGCGGCCCAATGCATAGATTTTATCAAAGAATGTACGCTGTTGCAGAATTGACAGGGAATCCAATGGAGGATAGTTCCCATATTGTTGGTAATAGTTCTGCGCACCGATACCATAAGCGATGGCATAGAAATCCATCCCTTGAAATTCCGGATTTACCGTTACAGTATCACCTGACGGATAATTGAACACCACAATATCGTTCAATTGTGGTTTCCCCTCACCCACACGTTCATATTCCCATTGGGGCCATTCAAAATACGACTTACCTCCGATTACCGGCATGGTATGCTGTGTGAGAGGCATGGAAAGCGGAGTCTGCGGTTTTCGTGGTCCGTAGCTCATCTTGCTCACAAACAAATAATCGCCCACCAATAATGATTTCTCAAGCGATGATGTGGGTATCGTATAGTTCTGAAAGAAGTAAATATTTACGAAATAAACTGCCACCAAAGCGAAAACAATGGCATCTACCCAACTCATGATGGTGCGCGTAATCGGGCTTTCTGCCTCCTTCCACCAAGTCCAACGGATGTATTTGGTAATATAGACATCGTAAATAAAAGGCAGGACAATGATTCCCCACCAACTTTTTATCCAAAACAAAAACGCCAAGTACAACACCACCACGACGCCCATCTTTATCCAATCCATAGGGGTGGGGTTATGTTTGATTCTTTTCATCATATCTATTATGAACTACTTAAAACTGAAACAAATCATCCATCCCGAGCAAGCCCTCATGTTTTGCAGTATATTCTGCTGCAAGCACAGCACCTAACGCAAATCCCTTACGATTATGAGCATCATGAGTAATGGTAATCATATCAGCTTCACTGTCGTAAGCAATACTATGTATACCAGGGACCTCATCGCGACGAACGCTATCTATCACCAAGTCTGTTGCAGGATGAGTTCCTTCACCGCTCAACGTACCATCCGGTGCAAGCAATGTGCCTTTTGTCCAATCTGTTTTTCTGTCTAAATTCTCTAAAATCCCTTCTGCCAAAGTGATGGCAGTGCCACTGGGAGCATCTAACTTATGGACATGATGCACTTCCTCCATCTTGACATCATAAGCTTCAAAACGATTCATGATGCGTGCCAGATATTTATTGACTGCACTGAAAATGGCAACTCCTAAACTGAAGTTACTGCTCCAAAAAAGCGTCTTGCCCTCTTCATTACACATCCGACGCACATCATCTCCATGCTCGGACAACCATCCGGTAGAACCGGAAACGACTTTTACCCCCTGTTCAAAAGCTTTCAAGTAATTGTCGTATGCAGTATGCGGTGTAGTAAACTCTATGGCAACATCTGCTGAACGGAATGCATCGGAATCAAAATCCTCACGATTATTGATGTCAATGATAGACACTATCTCATGACCACGTTCCAAAGCTATCTGCTCTATCATGTGCCCCATCTTACCATATCCTATTAATGCTATTTTCATGATTTCAAACTTATTGTTTCATTTTCTTGGACAAAGATAGAGGATTTGCACTGAATTTCATTACTTTTGTTCGTAAAAATAAAGCCCCGACAGCATGGCTATGGAAAAACTTTTGTATTACATTTGGAATTATAGATTATTCCCATTGCACCCTTTGCAAACCACAGAGGGTGAGGTGGTAGAAGTGCTGGATTCCGGAATATTGAACAGAAATGCCGGTCCTGATTTCCATCATGCCAAGATTAAGATAGGAGATACCTTGTGGGTGGGGAGCATTGAGATTCATCAAAAATCCAGCGATTGGTTCCAACATGGCCATCATGAAGATGTACACTACAACAATGTCATTCTGCATGTAGTACAGACTGCCGATAAGGATGTGATAACAGAAGATGGAAAATGTCTTCCACAATTGGCTCTAACAATCCCCGAACATTTGAAAGAGAACTACAAGGAATTATGTAAGACAACGGACTATCCCCGCTGCCATAAAATCATACCGCAAATTGACCATTTCACTATTCACAGTTGGCTCAATGCATTGGTGTATGAAAGATTAGAACAAAAGGCTCACGTCATCCTGGAACGGGTAAAATCATTGCAAGGCGATTGGGAAAAAGCATACTTTATCACTTTAGCGCGCAACTTCGGTTTCGGTATCAATGGTGATGCCTTTGAATTCTGGGCCAAGAATATTCCTTTGCCGGCTGTCGCGCATCATCGCGACAATCTGTTCCAAATAGAAGCGATTTTTATGGGACAGGCCGGGCTCCTTGATATCAATACGATTCCTCAGAAATATCAACAGGAAGCCGTTAATGACGGATATTTTTCTAAGCTGAAAGGAGAATACGAATATCTAGCACATAAATTTTCCTTGACTCCCATCAATGCAAGCGTATGGAAGTTCTTACGATTGAGACCACAGAATTTCCCTCATGTCAGACTGGCACAATTGTCACAGCTATATTACTATCAGTCTGCCGGTTTCTCACAGATTTTGGAACAACCGGACATTGATGGACTACAAGAAGTTTTGAAAACACATGCCACGGCCTATTGGCAATCACATTACACCTTTGGATGTCCCAGCGCAAGGAATGATAAAACATTGACCATCACTTCACGCCAACTGATTATCATCAACACCATTGTGCCCTTATTGTACGCCTATGGCATTTCAATTGGTGATGAGCAGATGAAGGAGCGGGCTCTGAATCTCCTGGATTCCATTAGGGCAGAAAATAATTATATCACACGACAATGGAGCGAATTGGGAATAAAAGTGGACAGAGCAACGGACACTCAAGCCCTTATACAACTCAAGAAAGAATATTGTGACCGAAAATACTGCCTACACTACAGATTCGGATATGAATTCATGAAACGAAAAGAAAAACCATAACATGAAAACAGCATATTCATTTGAACTTGAAATGAAGGTGCGCGATTACGAATGTGACCTTCAAGGTATTGTCAACAATGCCAACTATCAGCATTATATTGAACACACCCGTCATGAATTTCTGACGGCACATGGCATTAGTTTTGCTCAACTCCATAAAGAAGGCATTGACCCTGTTGTGGTAAGACTGAGCATGGCCTTCAAGACTCCGCTTACGAGTGGCGACAAGTTTGTCTGCAAACTGAATGTGGTTAAAGAAGGTATAAAGTACGTTTTTCAGCAAGACATCTTCCGATTGCCGGATATGAAGTGTTGCATCAAAAGTCAAGTGGAAACGGTATGTATCGTGAATGGCAGACTGAATACTTGTGAAATTTTTGATCAATTGCTTTCCCAGCATAATGAATAACCATCCTCACAAAATTGTATGCACGAAAATGAAATACTCTGTAGCATGGCGCTGAGCAGGACACTGCATTTCTATCCTGTCATACAGCATCAACTCGTCAAAGAGATCGGCAGCGCCAGCGCTGTATACGAAAACCGCCATCATATCAAAGATCTTTACCCTGAAATATCGGACAAACTTGCCGAAGTTCTCAAGGGAATGGACGAACACATAAAACGTGCGGAGGAAGAGTGGATGTTCGCTACCCAAAAGGGAATTGAGTGTATCTGCTATCATGATGAAAATTATCCTGCACGACTCAGAGAATGTGACGATGCACCTATCCTCCTTTTCTACAAAGGAAATGCAGATATGAACCGTTCACGCGTCATTAATATGATTGGCACACGCCATTGTACAGAGTACGGGAAAGATTTATGTCGTCACTTTGTTCATGACCTCAAACTGTTATGCCCGGACGTATTGGTGGTCAGCGGTTTGGCATATGGAATTGACATCCATAGTCATAGAGCAGCCTTATCCAATGGGCTGGATACTATAGGTGTATTGGCGCACGGATTGGACCAAATCTATCCAAGGACACACCGCAACACAGCCATTGAAATGATAGGACAAGGTGGACTACTGACAGAATTCATGAGCAAAACGAATGCCGATAAAGTGAATTTTGTACGCAGAAACAGAATTGTTGCCGGTATGGCGGATGCTACTATTGTCATTGAATCAGCTGACAAAGGTGGTGCACTCATCACTGCCGGCATCGCTTCTGATTATAATCGCGATGTTTTTGCTTTTCCCGGCCGAATCAATGATGCCTATTCACAAGGTTGTAATCAGTTGATACGTGACAACAAGGCCATTTTGATACAAAATGCAGATGATTTTATGGATGCTATCGGGTGGGTGAAGAAAAAGGAACAACAAGAAAACATTCAGATTGAATTATTTCCGGATCTCTGCGAAGAAGAACAACGCATCATTGAGTACTTACAACAGCAGGAACGGGCACACATCAACAATCTCTCTATTGCTGTCAATATTCCCATACATAAAATCAGCGGTTTCCTGTTCCACCTTGAAATGAAAGGATTGGTAAAACTGATGAGTGGAGGAACATACAGACTGTTATAATGGAAGAATACTACGATTCATCCATATTAAAGGTATCATCATCTCGCTTTTCCGCTATTGACAGCGCATGGACATTGCGTTGTAACCCTGGATATTTCGCCCGCTTAACTGCGGAACCTTTAAATACCCTTTGGTAGGACTCCTGCGTCAGTTCTTTCCATGAACTCCAATCCATAGACAAAAGTTCCGAAGTAGGAGAAAAATCTTTTTCATGCGTTGGAACGGCGAATTTCAGATACGGGCATACCTGTTGACAACGGTCACAGCCATAAACATACGGATGCATCTTTGAGGCTGCCTCAACCGGAATTTCTCCTCGATTTTCAATCGTCAAATAACTTAAACACTTTCGTGCGTCCAATCCTTTATGAAGCGTCAAAGCGTCTGTAGGGCAATGCTCTATACATCTCATACAATTCCCACAATGGTCATTCATAGGTATACCATATTGATCCACCTGCTGATTCAAGAATATTTCTCCTAAGAAATAGGTGCTGCCCGCATGCGGAATAATCAGTTGCTTGTTTCGACCTATCCATCCTAATCCACATTGCCACGCCCAATATCTTTCAAAGATAGGAGCTGTATCACAAAAACACCGCCCTGTAACATTGGCATCCGAATACTGTTTTTGAATGGTTCCCAATAAGGCTTGCAACTTCTCTTTCATCACTTCATGATAATCTCGCCCATAGGCATACCACGAAATTTGAGGTTGGTGCGCCGGAATAAAAGTTTTTGGAAAATAATTCAATGCTACGGAAATAATGGTACGACAGTCCTCCACCAAACATGCGGGATTGGAACGCTTATCCATATTACGCTCCAAATAGGTCATATCTGCATGCAATCCTCGTTGCACCCAATCATGAAAAAACTGACGATGCCCTTCATCTACAGGTTGAGCCTTTGCGAACCCACAGGCAGAAAAGCCGAGACGTTCGGCCTCGGCTTTTATCCATACGGAAGATAATATATTTTCTTCTACACCATTCTGCATTTCTTCTATCACTTTATCAGTTCAAAGGAATATCCTTCATCCTTCAACCATTGTAATGATTCGGGCAACGCTGTACGCAATTTCTCTATACTTTTCAATGAGTCATGAAAAGTAATAATGGAACCGTTTCGAGCATATCGTTTGACATTATTCACCACATCAGCAGCAGTCATTCTCTTACTATAATCACGAGTGACCAAGTCCCACATGACAATACGATAGTGCTTGCGCAATAGTCGATATTGGAGGATGCGCATCCAACCATGTGGCGGACGAAAGAGATGGGAATGTATCAAAAGATTTGCTTACTCTGTATTCTCCAGATATTCTTTACTTGAATGTCTGAATCCCCCGATATGAATGAATGTATGATTTCCGACACGATGCCCACGTTCCACCACCATCTTA
>JAGBUF010000308.1 GCA_017630975.1 Paraprevotella sp.
GCAGTCAAAGCTGCCGGCGTACGTGCAACATTAGGAGAGATTTCAGATGCCTGCGAAGCCATCGTAGGTCGTTACAAAGCAGTAATCAGAACTATATCACAAGTGTATTCATCAGAAAGCAAGGGAGATGCCGACTTCGCAATGGCTTGCGAGTTGACAGAAGAGTTCGCAAAAGCAGAAGGACGCCGTCCACGTATTATGATTGCCAAGATGGGACAAGATGGTCATGACCGCGGTGCGAAAGTTTGTGCTACCGGTTATGCCGACTGCGGCTTTGACGTTGATATGGGACCATTGTTCCAAACTCCGGCAGAAGCAGCTCGTCAGGCAGTTGAAAATGACGTAAACATTATGGGCGTCAGCTCACTGGCTGCCGGTCATAAGACTTTGATTCCTCAAGTCATTGAAGAATTGAAGAAATTAGGTCGTGAAGACATCATGGTTACTGCCGGTGGTGTTATCCCTGCACAAGATTACGACTTCTTGTACAAGGCAGGAGTTGCAGCCATCTTCGGCCCCGGAACATCCGTTGCCAAAGCAGCTTGCGAAATGATGAAGATTCTATTAGACAAAGAATAAAATCTGAATCTTTTATACTCATACATAGGGCGCACCCACGAAAGGATGCGCCCTTTATTTATCTACAATGTAATGAAAGGCTGGTTATAAATCGACAACTATCCTTCAACCTCATCTGATATCAATAACAAGATATCACCATTACATAACTCCACGCTTCCATTCGGTACAATATACTTCTCCCCTCTCTTTATCATCATCACTAATTTCCCTTTTGGTAATGCAAGATCACGGATATGCCTTCCATTATTCAATACTTCATCTGTACATACCACCTCATAAAGTTTTGTCCCCACATCCTCAGGGATTTCAATACCAAAATGATTGCCCTCTTGCTGAACATCCTCCGACAATCCGAGTTTCTTTGCGACCCATGACAAAGACATTCCTTGCGACAACAAAGAAAGCAAAGTCACAAAAAATACTATATTAAAAATCTGATCACCTCCATCTACCTTAGCTACTACAGGATATGTCGCAAAAATAATCGGAGCTGCCCCACGAAGTCCCACCCACGAAATAAAGAGTTTGGACTTAGCTGTTACCTTTTTGCCAAAGGGCAACAAACACAAATACACACTAACTGGGCGCGCCACGAATATCATAAATAATCCAACTACAATAGCTATCAGAGCGACAGGAAGCATCTCGTGAGGATTCACCAACAACCCCAACATCAAGAACATTACAACTTGCAGTAACCAAGTCATACCATTTAAAAACGTGCTGATTTCTCTTTTCTTAAATAGCGTACTATTACCTAAAACCATACCTGCTAAATACACAGCCAAATAACCATTCCCTTTTAATAGGAAAACTACACTATATATTATAAAGATAAAGCACATGACCATAATGGAATACAATTCCACATTCTTCAGCTCTACTTTATTAACAACCCAAACTGCTATCTTTCCTAATAGATATCCACCTACAATTCCTACAATGAATTGCAAGACCAATGAAGACGCTATATCCCAAGCGGACACATCACCGGTCTGCATACATTGAATCAAGATAATAGTCAACAGATAAGCCATAGGGTCATTACTTCCGCTCTCCAATTCCAACATGGGACGTAAGTTGTATTTTAAATTGATGTTTTGAGAGCGCAGGATGTTAAAAACTGAAGCAGAATCTGTTGACGACATTGTTGCTGCCAACAACAATGCCCCTAATAAACTAAAAGTCACACGTGCCTCTCCATACCACGAAGTAACACCATAAACAAACAGTCCGGTCAGGACAGTTGTTAAGAATACACCCAACGTAGCCAATACCACTCCGGGAGTCATTACCGGACGGATTTCTTTTATCTTCGTATCCATTCCACCGGTAAACAATATAATACAAAGAGCCACCATACCTATATTCTGTGCTCTCGATACATTGTCAAACTGAATTCCCAAACCATCTGTTCCAAAGAACATTCCGGCTATTAAAAACATCAACAACGTGGGGATTCCAAAACGATATCCCGTCTTACTGATTAAAATACTGCTAAATATCAAAACCGATGCAACAAGCACCACTACTTCGACAGAAACATTCATTACTGACATGACCTTCTTTTTAAATTCCCATACAAAGTTGCGAAAAAAAAGAGAAAAAACATCGTCAACAAGACGATAACAAAAGAATTATTTAAGATAAATGCCTTTCTACATTCATAGCCGAACAAAATAGTTTATCTTTGTAGTTACTTCTGTATTAAAAAACAAAGGCAAATGATTGTATGTATTGCTGAGAAACCCAGTGTAGGCAAAGATATAGCAACCGTTATCGGAGCCACCACCCATAAGCATAGCACTTATTGGGAGGGCAATGGTTATCAAGTAACATGGACATTCGGACATTTGTGTGAGTTGAAAGAACCACACGAATATTCACCGCTTTGGAGAGCATGGAGCTTATCATCCCTTCCAATGATTCCTCCACGCTTTGGCATCAAGCTAAAACACGACAAAGGCATTGAGGAGCAGTTTCGCACTATAGAACAGTTGATGCAAAATGCCGACATGATCATCAACTGCGGTGATGCCGGTCAGGAAGGAGAACTGATACAACGATGGGTAATGCAGAAAGCCGGAGTCAAATGTCCCGTCAAACGCCTATGGATTTCATCATTGACAGAAGAGGCTATCCGCGAAGGTTTTAACAATCTCAAAGACCAAAGCGAATATCAATCCCTTTATGAGGCCGGCTTGAGCCGCGCCATCGGGGATTGGACTTTGGGAATGAATGCCACTCGTCTCTACACTTTAAAATACGCACAGGGTAAACAGGTTTTAAGCATCGGACGCGTACAAACCCCCACATTGGCATTGATTGTTAATCGACAACTGGAAATAGAAAATTTTAAACCCGAACCTTATTGGGTTCTGACCACGAATTACCGCGACACTACTTTTACAGCGGTAATGGAACAAGAGGAGGAAGAAACTGATAAAACCGAAAAAGATGGAGGGAACAAGGAGAAGAACGATAACAATCTCCGACGAGGGTTCAAAACAGAGGAAGAAGGACGAAGAGTTCTCGAACAAATCAA
>JAGBUF010000309.1 GCA_017630975.1 Paraprevotella sp.
GTTCGTCACGAATGGCAGCACTAAAGTCAATGCCACCAATGTTTATTATTCCCTTGCAAACGACTCTGTCATCTTGAGACCGGACATCATACAATTCAAAGATGCATATATATACGACCATTTAGGTTCACCCGGAAAAGACGAGCATTACGCTATTGTCAATGGTGCATTATACCACAATAGTTTGAAGGATCTCAACTACGACTTTGAAATCAATGCTAAAAACATTTTAGGTTTCAACGAAAGAGAATTTGGCGACAATACATTCTGCGGAGTTGCTTATGCAACAGGTAAAATCGACATTGAAGGCGAGCCGGGAAAACTAAATATTAACATTGATGCTGTTCCTGAGAAGAATACGATATTTTCTTATAATCAATCATCGCCTACAGCCATCAGTGACAAACAATTCATTACTTACATACAAAAGAATGACAGCACGACGGCTCAAGAGACCACAAAAAATGAAGTCATTGCCTTGACACCGGAATCGGACATGAATATCAACTTCCGTCTTGACTTAAACCCCTCTGCAACATTAAAGATATTAATGGATGCAAGAACAGGTGATTATATCGCACTGAATGGAAACGGAATCATTAGAGCCAATTACAACAATAAGAAAAGTTTTGAAATGTATGGAACATATACGGTGGATCATGGCATATACAAGCTTTCTATTCAGGATTTGATTAGGAAAGACTTTAAATTCAACAAGGGAGGAACAATTGCCTTTGGTGGCGACCCTATCAAAGCAGGATTAAATCTACAAGCCATATACACCGTACCATCTGTTTCGTTGAATGATTTGAGTGCTCGCTCAACCTTCAATCAAAACAATGTACGTGTTGATTGTGTCATGAATTTAGGTGGAACACCCGAAGGTCCGAAAATCAGCTTTGACTTTGATATTCCGAATGTAAATGAAGATGAAAAACAAATGGTAAGAAGCCTGATCAGTACGGAGGAAGAGAGAAATATGCAAGTAGTATATTTGTTAGGTATTGGACGTTTCTATACGTATGATTACAACAACACAGAACAGAGTCAATCAGCAGTAGCCATGAAATCATTGCTTTCAAGTACTCTGAGTGGACAAATCAACCAAATGTTCTCTACCATAATCGGTGACAACAGCAATTGGAATTTTGGTACAAACTTCAGTACCGGAGAAATAGGTTGGAGTGATATGGATGTAGAAGGTATGCTATCAGGACGACTCCTCAACAACCGATTATTGATCAATGGAAACTTTGGTTATAGGGACAATCCTACTACAACCAACAACTTTATCGGTGACTTTGATTTACAATGGTTATTGAACAAGAAAGGAACATTCAGTCTGAAAGCTTACAGCAAGACGAACGATCGTTATTTTACGAAATCATCATTGACCACTCAAGGTGTTGGTTTAGCAGTAAAAAAAGATTTCAATTCATGGAAAGACATCCTTAAACTTCTTGTACCCAAAAAGATGAGAGAGAAAAACCTTAATGAAAACACCGTAAATAAATAAGTGTATGAATGACAGGGGTTTAATGCGTAAAGCCATAGAGTTATCTATTGAGAACATTAAAAACGGAGGCGGACCTTTTGGAGCCGTCATAGCCAAAGATGGTGAGATCATAGCAACAGGAACGAATCGTGTCACTGCAGACAATGACCCGACAGCGCACGCTGAAGTCAATGCCATCAGAAAAGCCTGTCAGACCTTAAAAACATTTGATTTGAGCGGATGCACCATTTATACCTCATGTGAACCGTGTCCTATGTGTCTGGCAGCAATTTACTGGGCTCATATCGACAAAATATATTATGGCAACAATAAGAAAGATGCTGCAGATATGGGATTCGACGATTCGTATATCTATGATGAATTGAATCTACCTGTTGAAAAACGGACAAAACTCATGAATGAGCTGCTCCCTGAGGAAGCGATCAAAGCCTTTCAACTTTGGGACAATACAGAGGACAAGACAGAATACTAAGTAGA
>JAGBUF010000310.1 GCA_017630975.1 Paraprevotella sp.
AGTGGAAGTAAATGAGCAGTTTAGATTATCATACACCATCAACACACAGGATGTAGACGATTTCAATCTCCCTGAATTGAACGCATTTGAAGTGGATATGGGCCCCAGTCGTTCATCACAAAGCAGCGTACAGATTATCAATGGTAAGATGACGAAGAACAGCTCTATAACCTATACCTATATTCTTAGAGCCAACCAAGAAGGTGACTTCACAATTCCTGCTGCTACTGCCATAATTGATGGCGAAGAGCATCAGTCGAACTCAGTACAAGTAAAGGTATTGAAAGCAACATCATCTCAACAAAGTCAGAGTGGGGGACAAGCACCAAGAATGAGAACGCAGTCAGCAGGAGCTCAAATAACAGCCAATGATTTATTTATTAAAGCTTCTGTCAGTAAAAAGCAGGTATATGAACAGGAAGCTGTATTACTTACCTATAAGGTCTATTCATTAGTTAATTTATCACAACTTTCCGGAGGTATTCCTGAACTGGAAGGATTCCATGTTCAGGAGATAGACTTACCACAACAGAAAAGTTTCACAATGGAAGAGTACAACGGCAAAAATTATGGTGTTGTTGTATGGCGCCAATACGTATTATTCCCACAGAAAAGTGGTAAACTAAAAATCCCTAAAGTTGATTTTGATGCGCTTGTAGTACAACATAACAGAAATATAGATCCATTTGAGGCTTTCTTCAATGGGGGTAGTTCAATTGTAGAAGTCAACAAGAAAATTACTGCACCCGAATTGACTCTTGATATCCAACCATTACCTGAGACCACTCAACAGTTCTCAGGCGCTGTTGGACAATTCAGAATTAAATCTGATATTTCCACAACAGATTTGAAAGCGAATGAAGCACTGACACTGAAAATCATTGTGTCAGGAACCGGAAATATGAAATTGATGAAAACCCCTACTGTGAACTTCCCGACAGATTTTGAAACCTATGATGCAAAAATCAGCGATAAAACTAAAATCACAAAGGATGGCGCAATGGGTGAAAAAATGTTTGAGTATATTGCAGTACCACGACATCCGGGTATTTATAGCATCCCACCGGTTGAATTCTGCTATTTTGACACTAAAGAAAAAACTTATAAAACACTCAAAACCGAAAGTTTTAGTGTCAATATTGATAAATCCAACTTACCGGTAGCGAATACAAGTTCCAATTTTACACAAAAAGAAGATGTAAAATTATTGGCATCCGATATCAGATACATCCATTTGGGTGATGTAGAAATGATAGATTCCGGAGAATTATTTGGTAGTGTTAAGTATGTATTATGTTTTATCATACCGTTATTGACTTTCTGTGGCTTGCTGATCATCTATAGAAAAAGAGCTAAAGCAAATGCCAATATATCAAGACAAAGAAATAAAAAAGCAAACAAGGTGGCTGTAAAACGAATGAAAAGAGCATCCACTCTGTTGAATGAAAAACAAAAGAGCGAGTTCTACGATGAAGTACTAAAGGCTCTTTGGGGGTATATAGCAGATAAATTGAATATCCCAACAGCCGAACTCAATAAAGATATTGTAAAAGAGAACTTGACTGAGGCAGGCATTTCAAATGATGATATAGTGAGTTTATTGGAAACAATAAATGAATGCGAATTTGCACGTTTCTCTTCAGGAAACACCACACTTGAAAATATGAGAAACGTATATAATTCAGCAACTACAGCAATAAACAAAATTGAAAACAGCATAAAAAAATAAATATGAAAAAGATTCTGCTACATATTATACTGGTGCTATTTTGTGCATCACTTCATGCCAACATAAAAGTTGCGGCAGACAGTGCCTACGCAATAGAAAACTATAATATAGCAATTGAGAATTATAAACAATTGTTGGAAAACGGAAAGCATGCTGACGTTTATTATAACTTAGGTAATTCGTACTATAAAATGGGGGATATAGCGAGAGCCATACTGAATTATGAACGTGCTCTCACTTTGAAGCCATGGGATGATGATATTCAGCACAATTTGGAATTGGCCCGAAATAAGACCATTGATAAAATTGTACCTCAAAGCGAAATGTTTTTCGTAACTTGGATAAAAAACCTTATCGCTTCATTAACAATGGATGTTTGGGCGACAATCTCTATTGTTACATTTATAATCACACTAATATTATTATTGCTTTATCTACTATCCAATAAATTGGTAATAAGGAAAATAAGTTTCTTTACCTCTATCTTTACGTTAATACTTTGCGCATCATCAATAATATTTTCTTGGATGCAATTTAACCGTTCTAAGAATCGTTCGGAGGCGATAGTCATCAATTCTGCAGTGGATGTAAAAAGTACACCGAACTTAACAGGTACAGATGTGTTTGTTATCCATTCCGGCACTAAAGTTGAAATCGTTGATGATACGATGACTGAATGGAAAGAGGTACGATTGCAAGATGGTAAAATAGGATGGCTGAGAACGAATGATATTGAGAAAATCTAATTTCAAACATGAATATTGATTGGTTAGTTAACACTGATAAGAACATTCTGTTGCAATTAAATGGAAGTGATTCTCTGTTTTGGGATTACCTGATGACAGGTATCACCAGTACTGTTGCATGGATACCTGTAGCTATTGCGCTGTTGTTTGTTATCATTAAGAATAATACACTCCGCGAATCGGGACTCATCATATTGTGTATTGCACTTACCATTCTGATTGCAGATCAGTTCACATCATCATTCTGTAAACCCTTCTTTGCACGTTTCAGACCGGCACAAGACCCAATAATTATGTACATGGTAGATGTTGTGGACGGATATAGGGGAGGAAGATATGGATTCGTCTCAAGCCATGCAGCCAATACTTTTGGATTAGCACTATTTATATCACTACTCATTAAAAATAAATGGATGAGTATGTCAATGTTTGTATGGGCGATATTATGTTCTTACTCCCGAATTTACTTGGGTGTGCATTACTTAGGTGACATCCTCGGCGGTATGTTGTTCGGACTACTGACAGGATTCATCATATATATTATTTATTGGTATATTAGTAAAAGATTCACCATCAACAAGCGAAACATATCCAGTCAATATACATCCAGTGGATATGCTATTGCAGACCTTAATGTATTTCATACTATACTCTATGCCACATATTTGGTGCTGATCATTAGGGCTGTTACTATCATTTAACCATATAAATATAAAACCATGAAACAAATCATTAAGTTCTTATTTCTGTTTGCATTCAGTAGCACATTACATGCACAACAGCAGTTCACAATTAAACTGAACACAAATGTAGAACAAACTAAAGACAATGCAGAAATCACCGTTTATCGTCCACACGACCACAATACAGGAAGAGCTGTTTTGGCGCTTCCGGGTGGAGCATATTCACATCTCGCCTTAGGGCATGAAGGTCACGAATGGGCAGACTTCTTTAACCAAAAAGGAATCACTTATGTTGTATTGAAATATCGTATGCCTAATGGTAATAAAGATATTCCTATCAACGATGCACTTGAAGCGATGAAGATTTTACGTGATAGTGCAGATGTATGGAATATCAATCCTTATGATATCGGTATTATGGGGTCTTCTGCAGGCGGTCATCTTGCCAGTACAATAGCAACTTGTGCACCTTTTTCTTTAAGACCGAATTTCCAGATTTTGTTTTATCCTGTGATTTCAATGCAAGAAAAGAAAACACATAAAGGTTCTATGCAATCATTACTTGGTCCTAATCCGTCAATCGAAGAACAAAAAAAATACTCAAATGAGAACAATGTCATACGACACCTTACACCACCTGCAATTATGTTACTGAGTCAGGATGATGTAGTAGTACCTCCTGCCAATTCAATTGATTACTTTACGGCTTTAACACAAAAGTTTATACCGGCTGCATTGCATGTTTACCCAACAGGAAATCATGGATATGGTGTAAGAAGTTCATTCGTTCATCACGAACAAATGATGAACGATCTGTCACAATGGTTGTCACACCTAAAAGCACCACAGAAAGATGCCATTAGAGTGGCTTGTATTGGGAATAGTATCACAGACGGTGACGGTATTAAATTCAGCAATGTGAATGGATATCCGGCTATATTGCAAAAACTACTCGGTGATGAATATCATGTCAAGAACTTTGGTGTGAGTGGTCATACCATGCTGAATAAGGGCAACTTACCATATATGAAACATCCAGCCTACCAAGCAGCCAAAGCTTTTAATCCCAATATTGTTGTCATCAAACTCGGAACCAATGATAGTAAACCACAAAATTGGGCACATAAGAAAGAATTTGCAAAGGATTTGCAACAAATGATTGATGAATTTCAAGCTTTACCGGCACAACCAAAGATTTATTTGTCATATCCCATACCGGTATTCAAGGATAATTGGGGGATAACTGACAGCGTGATTGTCAACGAAATACGACCGATTATCAATAAGGTGGCTAAAAAGAACAAATTGGATATTATTGATTTTTATACTCCATTATACGGAAAGAATGAGATAATATTATCTGATGGTATACATCCAAATCAAAAAGGAGCAAAAATGATGGCTGAAATTGTCAAAGAGGCTATAAAGAAATAATAGATTTCTAATAAAATGAATCCCAAAAGTCATGTCACTTTTGGGATTCATTTTATTAATTGGAAATTTCAAATTCTTCTTTCATGTCTATCTCTTGCCCTTCCTTATCATAGAACTCATATTGTAAGAAAGCCAATTTCTGACTGGGGATAACTCTGAGCCCCCAACCATACTTTAACTGCCATTTCCTTTTCAGAGAATACAAGCCCTTATTGATATAGGCAGCAACATACGGATGCACATGTAAACTAAAGTTTTTGAACTTGAGATTTTCTGACATTACTTTTATTTTTCCTTCCAAAATATCTGTAAATAGGAAACTGGATTTTACCACACCTTTTCCAAAACATGTAGGACAAACTTCTTCTACATTAACATCCATCACCGGGCGCACTCTTTGACGCGTAATCTGCATCAAACCGAATTTGCTCAGTGGCAGGATATTATGACGCGCACGGTCTTTCTTCATATTTTCACACATGCGCTCATATAATTTCTGTCTGTCTTCTGCCAAATTCATATCGATAAAATCCACTACAATGATTCCTCCCATATCGCGCAATCTCAACTGACGTGCTAATTCGTCTGCCGCTCCTAAATTGACGTCCAATGCATTGGCTTCTTGTCCGTCCTTAGATTTAGAGCGATTACCACTGTTCACATCTACAACATGCAATGCTTCAGTGTGTTCTATAATCAAATAAGCTCCTTGCTTATATGACACAGTTTTTCCGAATGAAGATTTAATTTGTTTAGTGACATCAAAATTATCAAAGATAGGAAGTTTACCATTATAGAATTTTACAATTTTTGCACTCTCGGGTGCAATCAAAGTGACATAATCTTTCACTTCGTTGTAAACCTCTTCGTCGTTGATATATATGTTTTCGTATGAAGGGTTGAACAAATCACGTAACATGGCAACAGTTCTACTTGTTTCCTCATAAGCAAGGGTGGGTAACGTAGTTGCTTTTTGTGCCTTGATAAATGTATCTTCACACCTCTTCAGCAAAACCTTCAATTCAGTATCAAGTTCCGCTACACGTTTACCTTCTGCAACGGTTCTTACAATAACACCAAAATTCTTTGGTTTAATACTTTGAATCAGCTGTTTTAAACGCGCCCGTTCTTCAGCTGACTTAATCTTTGAAGAAACAGACACTTTGTCTTGAAAAGGAATCAAAACAAGAAAACGACCGGGGAAAGAAATTTCGCATGTTAATCTTGGACCCTTTGTTGAAATGGGTTCCTTGACAATCTGCACTAAAATCTCCTGACCACACTGCAATGTATTTTGAATACTTCCATCTTTAGGAAGTTCAGGCTGATTGGTGGTCTTTGAGATAGGGTAGAACTTCTTTCGATCACTCGTTACTTGCTTCAGATATTTTGCGTATGAATTGAATTGTGGACCTAAATCCAGATAATGTAAGAAAGCATCTCGTTCAAAACCGACATTTACAAAGCATGCATTCAAACCGGGCATCAGTTTCTTCACCTTTGCCAAATAAATATTACCCACACTGAAAGATTCCGACCGTCCTTCCTTTTGGAATTCCATCAGTCTTTTATCTTCCAGCAGAGCAATAGATATTTCTTGCGGTTGTACATCTACTATTACTTCGCTTGTCATTTTATTATGCTTATTACATTTGTTAATTCAAAAAAGAACAAACTTGAGGGCCATTATTAGGCCCGCACAAGTTTGTTCTTTATTCCTACAGACCAGCTTGGCTACTTGCTTTTATGTCTGTTCTTTCTTAGTCTTTTTTTACGCTTGTGAGTAGCCCTTTTGTGTCTTTTTTTCTTTTTTCCGCTTGGCATAGCTATAATTTTTAAAGTTAGTAATTACTTCTTAACTGCTTCTACAAACACTTTAGCCGGTTTGAATGCCGGAATATTGTGCTCATCAATAATGATAGTTGTATTCTTAGAGATGTTACGAGCTGTCTTCTTTGCTCTTCTCTTCAAAATAAAGCTACCAAATCCACGAAGATAAACGTTCTCCTCATTCTTTGTCAAAGATTCCTTCACTGAATCCATAAAAGCTTCAACAGTTGTCAACACTGTTGTTTTATCGATGCCAGTCTTAGCCGAAATCTCATTTACAATATCTGCTTTTGTCATCTTGGTAATAATTGAATTATTTTAAATATCTAATACTTAAATTTTTGAGTTGCAAATATACTGCTATTTTGACGGATCAAAAAATATATTCTCAAAAAAATCTTTTATTTTTCTCTTTTGACAGATTTAAAACGTTTATTTTTGCAATAGAAGACTTCTAAATATGACTGACACAACTTTTTTCTCGAAAATTTTATGTAATTGGTACGAATCTCACAAACGTGACTTGCCCTGGAGAAATACAAATGACCCATATCTGATATGGATTTCCGAAATCATTCTTCAACAAACACGCGTAAATCAAGGTTATACCTATTATATAAGGTTTATAAACAGATTCCCTGATGTCAAGACGTTGGCACTGGCTGATATAGATGAAGTGATGAAATATTGGGAAGTATTGGGATACTATTCAAGAGCAAGAAAATTACATTCATCAGCACAACAAATCTGTTCTTTAGGCAAATTCCCATCAGATTATCATTCTATCAAACAACTGAAAGGAGTAGGAGAGTACACGGCTGCTGCCATTGCTTCATTTGCTTTTGGACTGAAACATGCGGTTGTTGACGGAAACGTCTATAGGGTACTATCACGTTATTTTGGCATTGATATACCAATAGATACGGCTGAAGGTAAAAATTATTATTATTTTTTAGCGAACGATCTTTTACCGGAAAGAGAGTCAGTGGCAATTTATAATCAAGCTATTATGGATTTCGGGGCCCTACAATGCGTGCCAAAGAGTCCTCATTGTAATGCTTGTCCGTTGAGTGATTCATGTTTAGCTTTTAATCAATCTTCAATTGAAAATTATCCGATAAAAATTAAGAAACTTGAAATCAAAAATCGATACCTTAATTATTTTATTCTCAGAACAAATGATGAAATATGGCTACATCGTAGAGAAGGAAAAGATATATGGCAAGGACTCTATGAACCTTTTCTAATAGAAACAACTGATGACAAAGACTTATTCTCGAGATTAGAACATGAATTGGCGCACTTATTCCACTTCCAAGCGTCGATGCAGCAAAATGTGATAGCAATGAATATTCGTCATCAACTGACACACAGGAGTTTAGTCTGTAACTTTATAGAAATTATTACGAAACAAAAACCCACCTTTAAAGAGGGACACAACGGAAAATGGTATGCTTTATGTGAGATAGAGGATTTAGCATTCCCTAAGGTGATTCAAAAAGTAATGAATCTATATAGTGACAATAAGCGAAAAAAGAAAATTCTATAAAAATGATGTGTTAAGTTGTCAATAGGGTGTTTATTTACTAAATTTGCAAAAAATACAGATTGATTATGTCATTGAACAAAGTAATGCTTATAGGAAATGTCGGCAAAGACCCGGACGTTCGCTATTTAGACAATGGTGTTGCAGTAGCAACCATCACACTGGCCACTTCTGAACGTGGTTATAAGTTACAAAATGGCACAGATGTGCCTGAACGTACAGAGTGGCACAATGTCATATTGTGGAGAGGATTGGCCGAAACAGCTGAAAAATACGTTCACAAAGGCGATAAATTGTACATAGAAGGTAAAATCCGCACACGTTCATACGATGACCAAAATGGTGTAAAACGCTATATTACTGAGATTTTTGCAGACAATATGGAGATGCTCACACCAAGAGCTAACAACAGTCCATCTACTCCATCTCCGGTAGCACCCACTGCTCAGCAAGCATCTGCTCAAGGTATGAATGCAAGTGAAGACTTGCCATTCTAATCATTAAAACATAGAACATTGGAATCAGACTCGATATCAATAAGTATCATAGATACATTCAGTCACATTGATTTGATGGTGCCCGATATGAGCGCCATCATTTCATTGTTGTTGGCAATATTATTATTATGTTGCTCTGCTTTTGTTTCAGGATCTGAAATTGCTTTTTTTTCACTCAGTCCGAACGATTTGAATCTCATTGGTGAACTAAAACATTCCTCAGATAAAAAAATCCTAAGATTACGCGAAGATAATGAACGATTATTGGCAACAATATTGATTGCGAATAACACTGTTAATGTGGGCATCATCATGTTGCTCAATTATTTCTTTGCACGTGTTATTGATTTTGGTAGCAGTGAATTATTGGAGTTCTTGTTTATGACAGTCCTCTTGACCTTCTTACTTCTATTGTTTGGAGAGATCATGCCCAAAATCTATTCAGCACAATTTACATTAAAATTCTGCAGAATCGCAGCCCCTGTTTTTATATTTATAGAGACACTTTTTTGGCCATTATCATCACTGCTTGTACGTTCAAAAACATTAACGGCTAAAATCGTACAAAAAGAAAAGCACGCCATATCCGTAGATGAGTTGGAGCAAGCTCTTGAACTGACAGACAAAGAGGAGATAGCAGATGAGCAAGATATGCTGGAAGGCATAATCAGATTTGGTGGTGAAATGGCACGCGAAATCATGACTCCTCGTACTGACGTGGTTGATCTTGATTTAAAAACACCATTCCGTGATGTACTAAAATGCGTCATTGAAAGCAATTACTCCAGAATACCGGTGTATTCAGAAACACAAGATAACATAAAGGGAATATTATACATCAAGGATTTATTGCCTCACTTGAACAAACCTGCCAATTTCAGATGGCAATCACTCATCCGTCCTCCTTATTTTGTACCCGAAACAAAAATGATAGACGATTTGTTACGTGACTTTCAGACCAACAAAATTCATATTGCCATAGTGGTAGATGAATTTGGCGGCACATCAGGCATTGTGACTATGGAAGATATCATTGAAGAAATCGTTGGTGAAATCAACGACGAGTATGATGAAGAAGAATGTCAATATGTTAAGTTGAGTGAGAATACCTACGTGTTTGAAGCGAAGACACAATTGACTGACTTCAATAAAATCCTTAAGATAGATGAAGAAACCTTTAAAGAGGTGGAAGGAGAGGCTGACACATTAGCCGGGTTATTATTAGAAATTAAAGGTGAGTTTCCGTTGTTGAATGAAGTTATTGAATATAATCAATACCACTTCCAAATTCTTGAGATGGACGACAGAAGACTGTTGAAAATCAAAGTATCAATCCAACAAGAGGAAGAACCGAAAACTGTAGAATAGTTTTCAATGCCACTAATCAAAAAAATAGAATGTTCTGAAGGTTGGGGTGGAATATGGAAAGTCACTGAGCCTCTTGAATACCTCATTGACAGTCTCTCCGAATCAGAGAAGATAGAATTTCACGCAAAAACAAAGCACTATTGTGTGAAAAGACAAAAAGAATACGTCGCTGTAAGGATATTATTGAATCAATTATACAAAGATGCATTGATTGGCTACTATCCATCCGGCAAACCATTCTTACAAAACAGCAAGATAAACATTTCTATCACACATTCAGATAATTATGTGGCAGTTCTGCTTTCAAATCACCATATACCGGGCATTGATATTGAGGTGAAGAAAGAAAAGATTCAACGACTGCGTAACAGGATTCTTGGAGCTACAGAAGTTGCCGAAACAATTGATGAATTGTACCTACATTGGTGTGCCAAAGAAACAGCGTACAAAATTTTAAATAGGGAATGTATTGATTTCAGAGAGAACTTGACGATAGAAAAACTTGGTATCAAAAGTTCTATGCATTCAGAAAAAGAAACTTCAAGTTTTCTTCTTTCATATCATTTGGATAATGAAACGAAGGGAATACTAACCATCAACTATGAATTGAATGATGCGTACATCATGACATATTCATTCAAATAGAGCTATCTACAAACTACTCCTCAATAACCTTGAAGTCGTACGCTTTAAAGTCACCGTATTGATTACACGGTTCTTGTGTAATATCTGTCAAAATGTACTCTCCTGGAAAAAGTGAGGAGAGAGGAGTGACAGCAAATCCCATGTTGGGCAAATTTTCAATCTTAAAATTCTTCAACTCAATACGGATATAGTCACAATCAACCAATTGAGGCATTGGTAATAATCGATAATCCTTACGTTCTTTAAGTCTCACAAGAACATAGTCGTTCAGATTCTGCGATGTAGGATAAATGGCAAAACGAGGTTGACTTGTGGTTTCTTGTTTTGCACTCGCCCCATAAATATAACGCCTCAATTTACGTCCCACAGTAATCCCCTGAATATCTATTCCTCTTTTCATCTCGGTTTGAGTGGTTACTTCTCGCATTGCATACATGGAGTCTTCCACAAAAATAAAGACTGTAGGATCATTTTGCTTCATTTGTGAGAACAAAGGCATAGCAGTAATGATCAATAATAAATTCAATATAATCGCTCTTATCATTTGTAAATCAATATTTTTGAATTAGTAACCATTAAATATTTCACCGCCAAATCTTGAATGAATTCACCATATCTGACAATATTCTCTTCGTTACCATCATAACCGTTTATTAACACCAACAAATG
>JAGBUF010000311.1 GCA_017630975.1 Paraprevotella sp.
GGACTGAATACCACCGCTTCTGTCGACTTGAAGGGAACGGGTAGTTTTCAGCACGGTTCTTTCATCACACTGACTGAAACGGAGTACAAGATGCTGGAGATGTGGGATCAATTGAAGAATTATCTGCCTGGTTGTTATGACAAATTGGAGAATGGCTATGATTATTATGAGCGACCCATACAACAAGCAGAAACAGCATTAGCATTGACCAATGTAGATGAATTGGCAGTAGAATTGACCAAAGCATACGAAGCCTTGCTAAAAGCAGATGAGAGATTCTATGAACAAATCATGAGTGAAGCAACATTTAAAAAGCCCACAGACGTTACATACTTTACTATTAATAATTCCAACTTTTCAGAAGGAAGTGTAGGATGGGAAGGAACAGCTTTCACTGCTGCCAATGGAAATATTGCCGAGCAATGGAACAAGACCTTTGATAATTACCAAATATTGAAAGGAATGCCTGCCGGTTTATACATATTATCTTGCCAAGGATTTTATAGATACGGAGGTAAAGATGATGCTGTCAGCGCTCACAAAAACGGAACAGAAAGGATGTTAACTGAACTCTATATGAATACAGCCACAACACCTTTTATGTGTATTTATGACGAAAGTGGTTATTCGTATGAAGGCTCATATTCCTACCCCGATAATGTGACCAAAGCAAACGACGCTTTTAACAATAAAGGATACTACACAAACAATCTTGTAAAATTCAACCTCACAGAAGCCGGATATTTGAGAATCGGTATAAGAAAGACTGAAGCACACAACAATGACTGGGCTATATTTGATAACTTCAGATTGCTGTATTGCGGACCGGTAGAGTCTGAAATAAACATTCACGACGCATCAGAGGAGAATCCGATTGATATGAGTGATCTTATTATGAATAATAGTTTTGAGTGGGGTGATTATACCGGTTGGAAACTGTCAGCCAAATCCTCTGATACAGGCGTTAAACCCAATTCCAATGTCTCATATAGCACCAATGGCATTGATGGCGACTATTTGTTTTATACTTTCTGGAAAGGTGTACCCATCATTCAAACAGTAACCGATTTACCTAACGGCAAATACCAATTAAAGGTCCTGGTAGCATCCGGAGACGACGGAGGTGATGATGGACAAGTATACGTCACAGCGAACGACCAAAGGAAATTGGTAGTACGTCCGGCAGGAACAAAAACTACATTTGAAGATGTTACGTTGGATTTCACTGTAACGGATGGTACAGCTACATTTGGTGTAAGAGGAGGAAATGTAGATGGTAGTTATCGCGAGGACGGATATTTCTGGTACAAAGCCGACAACTTCCGCTTGTACTTCTTAGGTAATGAGCTGACACTGGATGAGAAGTATTCTGAATTAAACCTTATTGAGGATTTCTATACGAAAGTCACTATCCAGCGAACTATTAAAGCAGATACATGGTCTACATTTGTCGTCCCATTTGACATGGAGATTCCTGACGGATGGGAGGTTAAAGGCCTCACCGATGCTAAAATAAACAATGACATCGTCTCTATGGTATTCAGTTCAGCTCCAAGCATCAGTAGCGGTGTACCTTATATGATACGGACGAAAAGCAGTCTTTCCGAAATTGTCGCTAACAATGTTGATGTAACGAATACGATGAACGACACCCAAATGAATATGGTAACTTTCAAGGGTACATACACATCCGGCTACGTTCCGCAAAATGCGTATTTCATGAGCGGTAACAAGTTTTATAAAGCAGGTGATGAATCCAATACAATTAAAGGCTATCGTGCTTATTTTGAGGTGAATGATGAAAACAAAGTTAATGAATTGAAATTCAGTCTTTACGAAGAAGAAACAAGTTTCATACAAATCAAAGAAAACCTACAAGATGAAGTGATTTATAACACCAATGGTGTCAGATTAAAAGGGTTACAAAAAGGTGTCAATATCATCAAAAGACCTGATGGAACGACCATTAAATTAGTGATAAAATAATATAAGATAAAAGCCGAGACCAAACCTCGGCTTTTATCTTATGGTAATGTTACCTTATTTATTCAATTTCCAAGTAAAACCATCCTTAGTGTCTTTCACTTCAAAACCAAGAGCTGCAAGATGGTCACGAATTTTATCACTGGTTGCCCAATCTTTATTTGCTTTAGCAATCATACGTTGTTCAAGAAGCATGTCTACCACTTTACCAAAGGCCTCCTCACGTCCGCTTCCTCCACCGGTTTCTTCTTTCAAACCCAAAATGTCAAATGCAAATAAATGGAATACCTCCGTCAATGCAGAAAGTGTATCAATACTGATACTAGCCTTCTTATCTACAATCGTATTGATGACACGACAAGCGTCAAACAAATGACTGATGACAATGGGCGAATTCATATCATCATTCATCGCTTCATAGCATTTCGCGCGGAGTTCATTCACATAATCCATTCCTACTGTACCATTCACTTCCGGGGTAATACGCTTCAGATTCGCCACACCTTCCATCAAACGTGACAGTCCTTTTTCGCTCGCCTGCAATGCCTCGTTACTGAAGTCCACTGTACTACGATAATGAGCCTGAAGGATAAAGAAACGAATGGTCATCGGACTATATGCCTGAGTCAATGCTACATGCTCACCATTAAAGAACTGAGCCAACGTGATGAAGTTGTTCAAACTCTTTCCCATCTTCTGACCATTGATTGTAATCATATTGTTATGCATCCAATAATTCACCATATCACTGCCCTGACTGGCTACTGCTTGCGCAATCTCACACTCGTGGTGAGGAAATACCAAATCCATACCACCGCCATGAATATCAAAATGTGCACCTAAATACTTGCGCCCCATCGCTGTACATTCACAATGCCAACCGGGAAAACCATTGCTCCACGGACTAGGCCAACGCATGATATGCTGAGGTTGCGCACACTTCCACAAAGCAAAATCCACTTGATTACGCTTTTCACCTACGCCATCCAATGCACGTGAATTATTGATGACATCCTCCAAGTTACGACCGGAAAGTTTTCCATAATGATGTACCTTATTGTATTTCTCCACATCAAAATAAACACTTCCCTCGCTCTCATAAGCAAAACCATTGTTCATGATTTCTTTTACCAATTCTATCTGCTCTATGATGTGCCCCGTGGCATGAGGTTCAATGCTGGGTGGCAACACATTCAAAGCCTCCATGGCAGAATGAAAACGATTCGTAAAGTATTGGGCGACCTCCATCGGCTCCAACTCTTCCAACCGTGCTTTCTTAGCAATCTTGTCCTCACCTTCGTCTGCATCGTGCTCTAAATGACCTACGTCTGTGATGTTTCGCACATATCGCACCTTATAACCTATGTGTTGCAGATAGCGAAACAAAAGGTCAAACGTAATTGCCGGACGTGCATGACCAAGATGCGCATCGCCATACACCGTAGGACCGCAGACATACATACCTACACGTCCCGGCGTGATAGACTTGAATACTTCCTTTCTACGCGTAAGCGTATTATAAATAAACAAATTCTGTTCCATATTCTATATATTCTAACTTTTTACTGTTGGATCATCCCCGTATTTACGAATCAACTCCAAGAGTCGTTCCACCGCTTCTTCAGCCGGAATATTCTTTTCAATACACTCTTTCTTTTTATATAAACTGACTTTCCCACGAGCAGCACCTACATATCCGTAATCTGCATCAGCCATTTCACCGGGTCCATTGACAATACACCCCATGATCGCTATCTTCAATCCTTTCAAATGTGCTGTAGCTTGTTTTACCCTTGCGATAGTCGTTTGCAAATCATACAAAGTACGACCACATCCGGGGCAGGAAATATATTCTGTTTTGGTAGTACGCAGACGAGCGGCCTGTAAAATACCGAATGCTGTTGCATCCATATCATGATGATGCAACGAACCATTGTTGTACAAATAAATACCATCACATAGTCCATCAAATAGTAATGCTCCCATATCAGCAGCACTCTCTATTTGGAAATCTTCTTTCTCCTCTTGCGAATGAGCATATTGCTGAAAAACGACAACCGGATTTTGTAATCCCTCACGCATCAGTTCATGAATCAGGGCACGATGTTCTCCCAAACGATTTTGATGCGCACTTTGCGAAATGACGACCACTTCGGGATGAAATTTCAAACAAGCAAGTACCTCATCAGTCAATGCGGCATAAGTCAAGAATAAAAATTTCAAATCCGAACGGCATTGTCCCATCAAAGGAAGCATATCTGCCGGAAAAGCAGGGAAGGTATTCTCTTCACCATTCCATTCACTGACATCCACGATATAAGCAGTCTCTTCGCGCTGTTCCAATGCCGGAAGTGATTTCCCACAATAGATATAATCCGGACAAAAATCCGGATGACTATTAAACGAATCTAATTGACCGGAAGTGGATAGATCCATACGGTCTGCTATCACTACCGGTTGCTGATCACCACCAATATTGCGTACCGCAATCGTTTTTCTTCTGACTGGACGGACATAATCAAAACCATCAGCTACAGCTGCCGGTATCATCATAGCACCTTCACGGTTACTGATATAATCTACCAATTTTCTTGCTACGGGAATTTCTGCTTCAGGAGCCTCACTCAGCGATACCCTAATTGTGTCTCCCAAACCATCCGATAATAATGCCCCTATACCTACTGCGCTTTTGATTCTGCCATCTTCACCGTCACCAGCCTCAGTCACCCCTAAATGCAAAGGAAAATCCATACCCTCCTTCTCCATTTCAGCAACCAAAAGACGCACACTACGAACCATCACTACCGTATTGCTTGCCTTGATAGAAATGACCACATCATTGAAGTTCTCGCGCACACAAATCCGAAGAAACTCCATGCAACTCTCCACTATTCCTTCCGGAGTATCACCATAACGACTCATTATCCGGTCGCTCAACGAGCCATGATTCACACCAATCCTGATGGCTGTATGATGTTCTTTACAAATGTTCAGGAACGGAACAAAACGCTCTTCTATCTTTTTCAATTCAGCAGCATACTCCTCGTCTGTATACTCTATGAATTTGAAAGTTCGGGCAGAGTCCACATAATTGCCAGGATTGATACGTACTTTCTCCAC
>JAGBUF010000312.1 GCA_017630975.1 Paraprevotella sp.
AAACATTTGAGGATTATAAGCGTCAGATGACTCAGAAATATGAGGCACATAAAACGGAGCAGAGGAAAAAGTACAACGCATATCGCGATAGTTTGAACAAGGCTTTCGCTGGATATATGCGTAAGCCATGGGTGAAACATGAGGTCAAACCGGCAATGCCGGTACCATCCAAACCAAAGCCCGTCACTCCACCGGTAGCAGAATTACCGGGCAAAGGACTTGATGTGCCCAAAGGCAAGGAAATGAGACCGGCAGGTATTGCAGATGTTCCAAGCAATATCCCTACACCCGATTTGAAAAAGCCGGATGTTAAACCCTTTAAGCCATCAGCGACCGGTTTCAAATTCAATTACTACGGCACGGACTGTACTTTGTCATTTAAGGATAGTCACCGTTTTACATTGAAAGGCGTCTACGAAAACCATGTGGCTGACGCATGGGAGATTTTGTCGCAACCACATTATGACATCATCTTAGAGGAATGTTTGGCATGGAAAGACAAGCTGAATATGTGTGATTGGGGGTATGTCACCTTCATCAAAACTGCCTGCGACACGTTCTTTGGAACGAACAGGAAGAACGAATCCAAACTGATGCAGATGTTCCTGCTTACCCATTCCGGGTTCATGGTGCGCATGGGACGCATCTCCAACCAACTGGCATTACTCTTGCCATCGGAAGAGAGTATTTTCCAATATTCCTATTTCCCTGTTGACGGGTACAAGTACTACATGTACGACAAAAACATGTCCGGCAGTTGTTACCTCTTGGAATATAAAATACCAAGAGAAAAGAGTATCAACTTGCATACGACAGGCAAACAATTGTTTGCTTACACCCCTACTCCACAAAGGAGATTCGCTTCCGAACGTTATCCGAACGTGTCGGTCACAGTGGAAGAAAACAAGAATCTGATTGATTTCTATTCCACATATCCGTTGGGAAACACAAAAACGGTATATGCCGAATGTGCTTTGAGCGAAGATGCCAAAGAACAGCTATACCCTGCATTACGTAATGCCATAGCCGGTAAAGGTGAGGAGGAAGCGGCTAATATCTTGCTCAATTTTGTGCAGACAGCTTTTGAGTACAAGACAGACGGTAATCAGTTCGGAATAGAGAAACCGATGTTTACAGACGAAATGCTGTACTATCCTTACTGCGATTGTGAGGACCGTTCTTTCCTTTATGCCAACCTGATGCGCGATTTGATGGGGTTGGAAGTGGTTTTGGTGGAATATCCTATGCATCTTGCTACAGCCGTAGCATTCAAGAATCAGTCAATGGCAGGAGCCTATTATGTGATTGATGGGAAGAAGTTCTTTGTATGTGATCCCACTTATATCGGTGCAACCATCTGTACTATCATGCCACAGTACGAAAGCACAAAAGCCGAAATTACCAAACTGAGATAGGTTGGGGAGTTTTGGTGATAATGAAAAATAGGCTACATTGGACCGAAGAACAATGTAGCCTATTTTTATACTTGTATTTTAATTATGCACCAGTGTACCGATGGGTTCTCCGTCCATTACCTTTTTCAAGTTACCGTAAATGTCCATATTGAAAACATAGATGGGTAGGTTGTTTTCTTTGCACATGGTAGTGGCTGTCAAATCCATCACCTTGAGGCCCTTGTTGTATATCTCGTCGTAGGTGATTTCGCTGAATTTCGTAGCGGTAGGGTCTTTCTCCGGGTCGGCGGTGTAAACTCCGTCCACACGGGTTCCTTTTAACATTACATCTGCTTCAATTTCAATGCCACGAAGTGAAGAGCCGGTGTCGGTTGTGAAATAGGGATTTCCTGTTCCTGCACTCATGATGACCACTTCTCCGGCTTCCATACAATCAATGGCTTTCCATTTGCTGTATAATTCGCCGATAGGTTCCATTCGGATGGCAGTGAGTACTCGGCTCTTCACGCCGATAGCGCCTAAGGCACTACTGAGTCCCAGCGAGTTGATGACCGTGGCACACATTCCCATCTGGTCGCCTTTCACGCGGTCAAATCCTTTGCCGGCACCGCTGAGACCACGGAAGATGTTTCCACCACCGATGACGATACCAATTTGTACCCCCATATCATGTACTTCCTTGATCTGTTCTGCATACTCGGCAAGACGTTTCTCGTCAATACCATAGCGTTGTTCGCCCATCAGACTCTCACCACTTAATTTCAGAAGAATTCTTTTAAATTTAGCCATAATATATAAGTTTTTAAATTATAGTTCTGTGACTTGGTTCGTTGGGGTTGGAATGACAAATCGCACTTCTTTGAAGGCGTATCTTCGTTGTGTACCTTCTTTGTCTGTCAGAACCAGATGACCTGTCGGTTCAATGCTTGTGATTTGTGCATGAAAAAGCCCCTTTTCATCAGTATAGGGATAAAAACCTTCACGTCTGTAGAGTGCGTCAGTATATGCTTGTGTGATACTTGCTGTATCGTTTGATTTGATTTTGCTATAATAGTGTTTGAATCGTTTGACGACTTCTGCCAATAGGAATGAAGGTTCGGATTCCACACCGGTGATTTGTATCAATGATACAGGATTAGGGGCATCACTGTGGAATACGGCTTGGTTTACATTGATACCGGCACCGATAATGCAGGTTTCTATTTGTTTTCCTGATAAAGTGTTTTCAATGAGTATACCACAAATTTTTTGATCCTTCCAATAGATGTCGTTGGGCCATTTGATGCGGATGTCGTCTGTGTATAACTGCAAACTTTCGCAGATGGCCAATGCGATGGCTTGTGAGAGGATAAATTGTTGGTTGGCATCCACCATGTGCGGATGAACACGCAGACTGAAAAGCAGGTTTTTCCCGGTTTCAGACTCCCATGAGTTCCCCTGTTGTCCTCTTCCCGCAGTCTGATGCGTGGCAGTGACAAGGGTAATTTCTTTGGGGATGATAGGGCGATAATTCCTTAAAAAGTTATTGGTGGAATCAATGTCTTCCAGTTCAATCCACTCGAACCATAATGAATCATCTAATGTATAAAGTGCTTCGCTCATTTTTCGAGATTTTAGAATAGTGGGGGATAAAACGCGTCTTCGATATGGTCGATTTGTGTATTCCCCTGTTGGGTAACGATAGTGATTAAGTCAAAACGGACAGACTTGTCAATGGCATATTTGCGCAAATAGGCATCGGTAGAACTCACGATTCTGCGTATCTTTGCATTGGTAACCGCTTCTTCGGGAGTCCCGAATAAGGTGTCTTTGCGGGTTTTTACCTCAACAATAACCAGTAAATTGTCTTTTTCTGCAACAATGTCCAACTCTTTGTGGCCACACCGCCAATTGCGGTGGCGGATGGTGTATCCTTTTGCTTCCAATAGGTTAGATGCCATTTGCTCACCATCCCGTCCCAAATCGTTGTGTATTGCCATTTTTGTTCTCTTGAGTTTTTCTTTTTGCAAATTTATCAAAAATATTGGTGAATCCTTACGGAAATCTTACTTTTGCGTGAACAAACAGAAGAAAAATGGCAGATGATGTTTTTTATATGAAAAAAGCGTTGGAAGAGGCGCAACGGGCATACAATGAAGATGAAATACCTGTCGGGGCTGTTGTGGTGTGTGGCGACAGAATTATTGCGCGTGCTCATAACTTGACGGAGACATTGACCGATGTGACCGCGCATGCTGAAATGCAGGTGATTACGGCTGCGGCAAACGCTTTGGGAGGGAAGTATTTGAATGAGTGTACATTGTATGTCACTTTAGAACCATGTGTAATGTGTGCCGGTGCTATTGGCTGGGCGCAAGTGAAACGATTGGTGTATGGTGCCGGGGATGAGAAAAGGGGATATAGTCATTTTGCACCGCAGGCTTTGCATCCACGGACAGAAGTAGTAAGTGGCATCATGTCAGATGAGGCCGTAAAGTTGATGACGGACTTTTTTAAATCAAAGAGATAATACTTATTTGATTTATTCAAAATCCACATACTGACCTTCATTGTAATCAAAAATTTTCTGATGCGATGACGATTTGTGAGTGCTGCTTTGTTGGGTATCGTTATATGCTGTTTTATTCCCTTTGTTCTTTTTAAAAGAAAAGGAATTGAAGAATCTTTTAACCCCCATCAAAAGTTGTAGGGATATCATCAATAGAATAGCAAACCCTGCAATGATAATTCCAAATATACATCCAAAAGGACCAACCATATCTAAAATCCGTTCTGATTAACAAATGTATTCAAACAAGAATCATGCCAAACTTATAGGCAAGAACATTTGTTGGATGCGACAGACAATATTATGTACCATGCAATGATAGCGGAGAAACAACCCGCTCCAAGGAAGTAAATCAGAGGAATACAGGTCACGACAAAGATGTATTTTACCTTATTGTCCTTCCATGAGAGGTTTTTGAACTTCAGTGCAAACAAAGGTATCTCAGCAATAAGAAGATAGCATGAGAGGAGCATCAGGACAAGTAAGTAAATGGCATTGAAATGCTCAGATGTTAGCCATTCCTGATAACCGACTATCAATGATGCCCAAAATAAGGTATTCGCCGGAGTAGGGACTCCGATAAATGAAGATGTTTGTCTTGTGTCCAGATTGAATTTGGCCAATCGGAGAGCAGAGAATGCAGCAATTAGAAAGGCTGTATAAGGGATATATTCTTGTAGTGGTGCTAAGAATGCTGGGAATGTAATGGTTTGGAAGAAATGGAAAAGCATGGCAGAGGGAGCTACACCGAATGTAACGACATCGGCCAATGAGTCCAATTCCTTTCCGATAGGTGACGATACTTTCAATAAACGGGCCGTCATTCCATCAAAAAAGTCAAAAACAGCTCCGATGAAAATCATTATAAATGACAAAGTGTAGTTGCCTTGAAAAGCCGCATTGATAGCAATACAGCCGGAAATAAGGTTGCAACAAGTGATGCTATTCGGAATTTGGCGTACAATGATATTTGCCATTGTTGTATGTAGAA
>JAGBUF010000313.1 GCA_017630975.1 Paraprevotella sp.
TCTCCGTTTTTTGTTTAAATGGGATAGTCCGTGGGGTAATATTTTGTGGATGACGGTTATGGCGATTATTGCCTCACATACAGCTGTGAGTCGTACCTCTTTGAAACGTAGAGTATTATTTTTACCTGTTTTCGTAGGCTTTTTAGTAACGGTATTATTGGTGGCAGTATATTTTTTGGGCGTTGTGATGGGTTTGGAAGATGTATTTGCTGCTCGCTATTTCATACCTGTAGTGGGACTTTTGTTTGGTAATATGCTTACTGTAAACATCATGGCGGTGAATGTGTATTATAGTGAGTTGTATAGAGAACAGCAGACCTATTACTATCTATTGGGCAATGGAGCCACACGTTTTGAGGCGCAGCTTCCTTTTTTGCGCTCGGCAGTAATTAAATCCTTTTCCCCTTGTATTGCCAACATGGCTGTGTTGGGCATCGTATCGTTTCCCGGAACAATGATTGGTCAAATCTTGGGTGGGTCAATGCCGGAACTTGCCATAAAATATCAATTGATGATAAGTGTGATTACGGTGGTGTCGTCAATGATTTCATTGGTGATAACCATTGCTTTGTCATCGCGTCAAACTTTTGACGAGTATGGACGTTTGCTTCCCATATTTAGGAAGGATAAAGCGACTTCAAAAGCATAAAATATAACAATGACTTTGGAGAATACGTGTTTTTTCGTATTTTTGCAAAAATTTTCTACGACGTGAAAATTAAGGAAGTGATTGCTGCCCTTGAACGATTCGCGCCTTTGCCCTTGCAGGAAGACTATGATAATGCCGGCTTGCAGGTTGGATTGACAGAGGCGGAAGCATCAGGGGCTTTATTGTGTCTTGACGTGACCGAAGAAGTGATTGATGAGGCTGTATCACTGGGTTGCAACGTGGTGATTTCACATCACCCCTTGTTGTTTCGTGGATTGAAGACTGTGAGCGATTGCAATATGGTGGAGCGTTGTGTGCGCAAGGCGATTCTGAATAATATTGTCGTCTATTCAATGCACACTAACATTGACAATGCAGAGGATGGCGTAAATTTCAAGATTGCTGAAAAACTGGGTTTGCAACAAGTAGAACTATTGCATCCCCATCCGGTGAAAGTGAAGTCTAAGGGCTCGGAACGCACGGTGATGGCAGGAAATGGAATCGTAGGAATGTTACCACTGCCGGAGGATGCTTTATCGTTCTTGCAGCGCATCAAGACTATTTTCCATATAGATTGTTTGCAACACAATGAATTGTTGCAGCAACCCATTCAGAAGGTAGTGATATGTGGCGGAGCCGGTGATTTCTTATTGGATGAGGCGTTGGCAGAACAGGCTGATGCATTCCTAACGGGTGAGATGCATTATCACATGTATTTCGGTCATGAGCAGGAGATACAAATTGCTGTTTTAGGACATTATCAGAGTGAACAATATACAAAAGAAATATTTTATTCGATCATAGGAGACGTGTTTCCGGAATTACCGGTGTATATGACTACGGTCGATACGAATCCTATTAAATACTTATAATAACTATGGCTAAAGAAGCAAAGAAAGACATTACAGATCTTTCCATTGAGGAAAAGTTGAAGAATTTGTATGAGTTGCAAACCATGCTCTCTGAAATCGACAAGATCAAGACCCTCCGCGGTGAGTTGCCTTTGGAGGTACAGGACTTGGAGGATGAGCTGGAAGGTTTGTCTACACGTATCGAGAAGATTCGTTCGGAGATTACTGAGTTGAATGGTGATATCGCTAATCGCAGAATCGCTATTGAGACCAGTAACGCAGCAATTGCAAAGTACAATGAGCAATTGAACAATGTTCGTAACAATCGTGAGTACGAATCCTTGAGCAAAGAAATTGAGTTCCAGTCATTGGACGTACAGTTGAACGAAAAGCGTATCCGTGAAGCACATGCTGCCATCGAGCACAAAAACGAGGAGATAGCTCGTTGTACTGAGCAAATGGACGACCGTCGTGCAGATTTGGACGTGAAGAAATCAGAATTGGAGGAGATTATTTCAGAAACCAGAACAGAGGAGGAGAAATTGCGTGAGCAAGCTAAGAATTTGGAGGCTACCATTGAATCTCGTCTGCTGACTTCTTTCAAACGTATTCGTAAGAACAGCCGCAATGGTTTGGGTATCGTGTATGTACAGCGTGATGCTTGTGGTGGTTGCTTCAATAAGATTCCGCCCCAACGTCAGTTGGATATCCGTATGCGTAAGAAAATCATCGTATGCGAATATTGCGGACGTATCATGATCGACCCGGAATTAGCTGGTGTTCAATCAGCAAAGGTTGAGGAAGTGAAGCCGAAACGTCGTCGTCGTGCTGCAGCTGCAGAAGAAGCTTAATTAAATTTTTTCATAATGTAATGCGCCCCGCTGTTCCATGAAAGAATAGCGGGGCGTTTTTTTGCTCTCAAAGTAGAGTCTATTATGTTCGTTTATCTTACTGAACAATCAGTTTGCTGGTTTCTATTTTCTTGCCCTCACATGCGAAAGATACAGCAGTTTGATGATTTTTATAGGTTGTTGTTTGACGTGTGACCGCGGTCACACACATGGACGACTGCGGTCACACGCATGGACGACCACGGTCACACACATAGACGACTGCGGTCAAACGTCATTTTACTGAGAGCAAGCATTGAATTTAAAACACAAAAAACAGGAGATTCTCACAACGGGGAATCTCCTGTTTTGTAATGGATATTATTTGTATTAAATCAAGCCATGTGAGCCCAAGAAAATGAGCATGCCATAACCCAATATAAGTCCGATGAAGCCCATGATAAGACCTACTTTCTGCATGTCTTTTTGCTCGATCATGCCGGTAGCATGAGCCAAAGCATTCGGTGGTGTACTGATGGGCAATACCATGGCCAATGACGAACCGATGGCAACACCGATGAGCAATGTGCTGACGCCACCCAGTGCATCAAGACTGGCCCCCATACTACCACCTGCAATGGCGAGGATGGGTACGAGTAATGCGGCTGTAGCTGTGTGTGAGATGAAGTTTGCCATAGCGTAGCAAATCAATCCTGAGCCTACAATCATGGCCACCGGTGACCATGTGTGGAACGGAATGGCCTCAATCATCTTTTGTGCAAGTTGTGTTTCGTTCAAAGCAACGCCGAGTGCGAAACCACCGGCTACCATCCATAATACGCTCCAGTTGATTTCTTCAAGGTCGCGGCGGGTGATGACACCGATAGCGCAGAATACGGCTACTGGAATCATAGCAACCACATTGGAATTGACTCCGGTGAATTTATCAGACATCCACAGTAAAACTGTGATAGCGAATGTGATATACACAACAATAGAACGCCAGTCCTTTTTGGCTTCTCCCTTAATGTCAAGAACGATGGTTTTCTGCTTGAAGGGGAACAAACGAAGTAGAAGAACCCATGCA
>JAGBUF010000314.1 GCA_017630975.1 Paraprevotella sp.
TGCTCATCATGGAAACGAATAACATCGGTAGTCTTTACCTTTCTTCCCAATTCTGTAACCACTTCGCCATTCACACTTACCACTCCCGCTGTAATAAATTCATCCGCTTCGCGACGTGAGCAGACACCAGCATTTGCCAAATATTTATTCAAACGGATAGGTGCATCGGGATCAAAATTCTGTTGCTTATATTCAATCTGCTTTTTATGACTGTATTTTGCATTAGGATTATAATCAGCAGTACGACGTCTGGGACGTGAATTAAAAGCACGACCGCCATATTCGCCATCACGATTTGATGGGTAACCGCCATCACGGCCATAACCTTGACGTGGAGAATAGCCACCTTCACTATATGGCCTTGCATCATTACCATAACGATTCGGTCTTCTTTCACGTGGTCCATTACTTTCATAACCCACACGAACACGTTCAGCTTTCTGACCTCTTGAGCGCATTACTCGTCCGTTTCTACTAAATCCCTTGTTTTCACTACCCCATGGCCTATAACCATCACGGCTATTATTTGCTCGCTCTGTAGCAAATTCTTTCTGCCATCTTTCGTCTTCCATAATTTTGTGTTTTATTCGTTAAATGAATAGGAGTTACCTCACGGCAATACACTCCCATATTATATTCCTGTATATGTATAAGGAGTAATGAGACGAAGCTCCTTTTTAACTTCCTCACTTACGGACAACTCCTCTATAAAATTCTTTATCGACTCTTCTGTTATATTATGATTAGTACGTGTCAACGCTTTCAATGCCTCATACGGATGCGGATATGCCTCTCGGCGAAGAATGGTCTGAATGGCTTCTGCCACAACAGCCCAACATCCTTCCAAATCTGCTTTGATTGCCTCTTGATTCAGTAATAACTTGCGCAAACCTTTCAAGGTGCTTTGCACGGCTATAATCATATGCCCCATGGGTACACCCACATTACGCAGCACTGTAGAATCTGTCAAATCGCGTTGTAAACGTGACACCGGTAATTTTGCACTCAAATGTTCCAATATGGCATTTGCCATTCCAAGATTTCCCTCTGAGTTTTCAAAATCAATAGGATTGACCTTATGTGGCATTGCACTTGAACCCACTTCTCCGGCCTTGATTTTCTGTTTGAAATATTCCATTGAAACATATTGCCAGAAATCACGATCCAAATCTATCATAATCGTATTGATACGTTTCATTGCATCAAAGATAGCACTCAGATTATCATAATTGGAGATTTGTGTCGTATATTCTTCACGCTCCAATCCCAGTTTTTCTGACACGAATTGATTACCGAATGCTTTCCAATCGTATGAAGGATATGCCACATGATGCGCATTGTAGTTACCCGTTGCACCTCCAAACTTTGCAGTAATAGGGCACGCCTTCAACTGTTCCAACTGACGTTCCAAACGATACACAAACACCATTACCTCCTTACCAAGACGTGTTGGAGAGGCAGGCTGTCCATGAGTCTTTGCCAACATCGGAACATCTTTCCACTCTTCAGCATATTCCTTTAATTGCGCAATCAGTTCCTCAATTTGTGGATAATATGTTTCTTCCAATGCTTCTTTTATAGACAATGGCACTGACGTGTTGTTGATATCCTGAGATGTCAGTCCGAAATGAATAAACTCTTTAAAGGCATCCAAACCACCTATCTTATCAAATTCCTCCTTGATAAAATATTCTACTGCCTTCACATCATGATTGGTCACTTTCTCTATATCCTTCACCCTTTGGGCATCAGCTTCAGAAAAATTGCGATAGATATCACGCAAACGATCAAACAAAGCATGATCAAAAGCAGCCAACTGCGGAAGGGGCAGTTCACACAAAGTGATAAAATACTCCACTTCTACGCGTACACGATAACGCACTAACGCGAACTCTGAAAAATAAACAGCAAGAGGTTCTGTTTTTCCTCTATAACGACCATCCACCGGAGATATGGCTGTTAACAAATCTAATTCCATAAAGTAATACGTATTATTTATGATGCAAAAATAGTTCATTTTATCGTTATAAGCACGTTATTTAACAAAAACTTCATGAAATAACGCACAACTAAGAATAAAAAAAGAGAGAAATCCATGCAGATTCTCTCTTGTGGGCGTTGACGGATTCGAACCGCCGACCCTCTGCTTGTAAGGCAGATGCTCTGAACCAGCTGAGCTAAACGCCCTTTTGCTAACGAAAGAGTAAAGATTTTGTGGGCGTTGACGGATTCGAACCGCCGACCCTCTGCTTGTAAGGCAGATGCTCTGAACCAGCTGAGCTAAACGCCCGACTCTTTCGTTTCAAAAGCGATGCAAAGGTAGGAACTTTTCACTTACACTCCAAATTTTTACATAAGATTTTTCAAACAACGTCTTTTATTCCCATTCTCCATACGACATCCCCATCTAAATAAAAAGGCGTTGAAACAATTACTGTCCTTCAACGCCTTTTCGTATTCTTTGTTCATTATTACTCTGCACTGAATCTCTTTACCTGCTCAGCCACCAATTCCTCATCGTCAAAATAATTTATCTTCATAGCCTTACGCACATCTGCAAGTGTATCGGCAGCTGTTGCACGCGCTACCTCACATCCCTTGCGCAGCATTTCATATACAGCAGGAATATCTTTTTCAAACTCTTTTCTACGCGTACGAATCGGTTCTAATTCTTCCTGTAACACCGCAGCCAAGAACTTCTTTACTTTCATATCTCCTAAACCTCCCCGCTGGTAATGCGCTTTCAGCTCCGCCAAGTTGGGATAATCCGGCAAGTAGCGTTCAAAATGCTCAGGACGAGAGAATGCATCAAGATATGTGAACACCGTATTCCCCTCTATCTGTCCCGGATCGGTCACTTTGATATGATTCGGATCGGTATACATACTCTTGATTTTCTTTTCAACCTCATCTGCTGAATCGGACAAATAGATGCAATTGCCCAACGACTTACTCATCTTGGCTTTACCATCTGTTCCAGGCAATCGTAGACATGCAGCATTTTCAGGTAACAAAATATTAGGTTCAACCAAGGTTTCGCCATAAATATAGTTGAATCGACGTACAATTTCACGAGCTTGTTCCAACATAGGTTCTTGGTCTTCACCTACCGGTACTGTCGTAGCACGAAAAGCAGTAATATCTGCCGCCTGACTGATGGGGTATGTAAAAAACCCAACAGGAATACTTGTCTCAAAATTACGCATTTGAATTTCTGTCTTCACAGTTGGATTACGCTGTAATCTTGAAACTGTCACCAGGTCCATGAAATAAAAAGACAATTCACACAATTCAGGAATTTGTGACTGTATAAAGATAGTTGATTTCGCAGGATCTATTCCACATGCCAAATAGTCCAGCGCTACTTCTATCACATTTTGACGAACCTTTTCCGGATTTTCTATATTATCTGTCAGTGCCTGGGCATCAGCTTCAAAAATAAAAATTTTATCATACTCACCCGAATTCTGCAGCTCAACACGCCTACGTAATGAACCCACATAATGTCCAATATGCAATTTACCGGTCGGACGGTCACCTGTCAATATGATTTTTTCTTGTTTCTTCATCGTTTTTTGATTTTACTGATTGCAAAGTTAAACAGAATTCTTGAACACTGCAACATGTTCTATCTGCATCTGCCTATAATCTTATCCAAACAAATGTTCCAAGTCATTTTGCTCTAAAATAGCAACTACTATCTTCCCATCAGGAGTCTGATTCGGATTCACACATACAAACAAATCATTGATCAAAGCTTCCATTTCTTCATTGGAAAGAATTTGTCCATACGGTATAGCAGCACTTTTTGCCAATGACAAGGCTATATAATGACGTACATCTTCTTCTATATTGCAACCTTTTTCAATTGACGAACGTACAATATTACGCACCAGTTCAA
>JAGBUF010000315.1 GCA_017630975.1 Paraprevotella sp.
AACTGCAATGGGTCATGTCCTGGTGATTTGCCGATGGAACCGGTCAGTGAACCGTCCCATGGTTCAATGGCAGAGGGGTAGATGGTTGTGGCGCGAACCCTCGTTTGCAACAGCACTGTATTGATGTTGAGCGCTTTCAGGTGGTTTAGGATATCACATAGCTCTTCCTTCTGTTTTTCTATTCCGCTTTTAGTGGTTGCTTTTGTCTTGGGCCAATCCAAACTGTTGAAGGTTGTCAACCATACAGCCCTTGTCTCATATTTCGGTGCTTCCGGAATGAGAGGAACGGGAGTCTGCGACGAAAGGGAGAAAATCGTGATGCAGCAAATGTATAGGGTAGTGATAATGCGTCTCATGTGATAACCAACAACTTTGGTTTGCAAAGTTAAGATTTTCATAAATAAAGTGAAAGTTTAGTAGGCAAATGAACCTATTTATATTCTATTTTATTAAATTTGCGTAGTTCAAAATAAAACACGCATATGATTACATTTTGTATTGCTCTGGTTGTTCTCATTTTAGGTTATGTGATTTATGGGGCAATCGTGGAAAGAGCGTTTGGAATCGATCCTGAGCGTAAAACGCCTTGTTATACTATGCAGGATGGAGTGGACTATACTCCTATGCCGACATGGAAAGTATATCTAATCCAGTTCTTGAACATTGCCGGAACAGGACCGATATTCGGAGCCATAATGGGTATCCTTTATGGTCCGTCAGCTTATCTGTGGATTGTACTTGGATGTATATTCGGTGGAGCGGTACATGATTATTTGTCGGGAATGATATCGTTGCGCAAAGGTGGAGCGAGTCTGCCGGAGGTGGTCGGTGATGAGTTGGGTTCTGGAGTGCGTCTTGTGATGCGCATATTCTCGCTAATTCTGATGGTGTTGGTAGGTACGGTATTCGTGACAACACCTGCCGGTTTGCTGTCTTCCATGACAGGTGACTGGGGCGTATGGGGCAGCACATTATTCTGGAGTATAGTGATATTCGTTTATTACATTTTGGCTACAATGTTGCCTATTGATACGTTGATAGGGCGGATATATCCTGTGTTCGGATTTGCACTTTTGTTCATGGCAGTAGGGGTGCTGTTGGGAATCTTTACTCATGATGGTTGGATGCCGGAAATCACCACTGCATTTGAGAGTCATCATCCGAAAGGATTGTCCATATTCCCGATGTTGTTCATCACCATAGCTTGCGGAGCGATTAGCGGATTCCATGCCACGCAAAGTCCGATGATGGCACGTTGTATGAAAAACGAGAGATTGGGTCGTCGTGTGTTCTATGGTGCCATGATTACAGAAGGAATTGTAGCGATGATTTGGGCGGCAGCTGCCATTAAGTTTGCCGGAAGCTATGAGAATCTGATGAATCTGATGATGGTAGAAGGTAAATCAAATCCGGCAGTTATTGTGAATGCCATCTGTCAGAACTGGATGGGTGCTATTGGTGCCGTCCTTGCAATTTTAGGTGTTGTGGCTGCCCCTATCACATCGGGTGATACAGCCTTCCGTTGTGCACGTCTGATTGCATCGGATTTCCTCAAGTTCAAGCAGAATAAGGTGTGGCGCAGATTGATCATCTCGTTGCCTTTGTTTGTTATTTCAGCCATTCTTATGAATGTCAATTTTGATATTCTATGGAGATATTTTGCATGGTTCAATCAAACTTTGTCTATCTTCACGTTGTGGGCTATTACCGTATGGATGGTGCGCAACGGAAAGAACTTTTACATCCCACTTTGCCCTGCATTGTTCATGACGATGGTATGTACTTCATACATCATGGTAGCACCGGAAGGATTCGGTTGTTCTCTACAAATGGGTTATGTGACAGGAGGGGCTGTAGCGGTGCTGTTGTTGTTCCTGTTTGTCAGATGGTATTTCCAATTCAAAAAAAGTCAGAGTAATTATGAAAAACTTTAAGGTAAAGAAATCCACTCTTTTATTCATCGGATTCACCTTGTATTCAGCTGTAATTTATGCATATTTTATTCCGCGTACTGATATGAGTACCAATCGAATTGCATTGACTGTGGGAACGAATGTCCTGGTGATTGTTCTCCTTTGGTTCCTGTATCGTAAGAAGGAGAAAATGGCAGAACGGAGAAAAAACGATATTGAACAGAATAATCAATGAATGGAAGTTGCGACTTCCGAAGTATTACTAAAATAAAGTGAATGATATGAAGAAATTAATGTTGTCATTGTTGATGTTGCTTGCTACAGTTACAGTAAGTGCACAATTTGAGAAAGGAACAAAGTATGTTTCTGCTTCAGTTTCAGGTTTAGGACTGTCATACAGTGCTGCCGAGAAGTTTACCGTAGGATTGGATGCCACAGCCGGTTACTTTGTGAAACAGTCATGGATGTTGTACGGTAAGTTGGGTTATAACCATACCCGTTACATGGATGATTTCAATATCGGAGCCGGTGCCCGCTATTACTTCACGCAGAATGGAATCTATTTAGGTCTTGGTTTACAATATGCGCATGCCACCAAGAGCATCAACAACATCCATTTGTGTCCGGAGGTGGGTTATGCCTTCTATCTCAACCGTTTCATCACCATTGAGCCGGCAGTATATTACAATATGAGCCTGAATGATTTTGCCGATGGTAGCAAGGTTGGCTTGAAGGTCGGAATAGGTCTCTACTTCTAAGTCTTTTCGTAAGAGTACATATTTATAATAAAAAGAGTTGCTGTCACATGAAGCGAATGACAGCAACTCTTTTTTATGCAGAATTCATGAAAATTATATGGTATTGATGTCGATGAAGAAAATGGTGTTATATGGGCCACAGATGTGAATTAGGAAGAACAAATAGTAAAATATAAAATCCCTAATTTATTACTATAACCCTATTTCTTTCTATTTAAAAGTCTATTTTTCACGTTTCTCCATGGAGCCACGCACGTGACACCATGGAGAAACGCACGTGTGTTTATGGACGCACGCATGTGTCTCCATGGACTAACGACAAATGATGGCTCAGTAAAAGGGGATAGGGCATGAAAAAACCTCTTTCATCAGTGGTTGAACAGTGATTAAAGAGGTTG
>JAGBUF010000038.1 GCA_017630975.1 Paraprevotella sp.
ACCTTCCTCATATCCTGCAGGAGCACCATCGTTACGGATAGAACGTGACTGGTCTGCAAATGAAGCATCGAAACGTACATTGAACTTGTCTGACATGTTGATATCAGTATTGAAACGGATATTCAAACGAGACAAATCATTGTACTTCATGGTGCTCTGTGCTGAAGTGTAACCCAATGACAAATTGTAGTTAGCAATATCATCACCACCACCAATGTTCAAACCATAGTTTTGAGTGAAGGCTTCTTTATACACATCCTTCTTCCAATCTGTATCATTATGATACTGCTTGTAATAGTAGTAATTAGGATCTTCCTTCAAGAACTTGAATTCCTTGATTTTTGTTCCTGTGCTACCCAACAACTCAGACACATATCCACGATATTGGTCAGCATTCATCACATTCAAGAATTTGGGCAACATAGTCACACCCAAAGAAGCGCTTGCTGTAATACGTGTAGCCATCGATTTGTTACGACGTGTATTCACAATCAATACACCATTGGCACCCTTGGCTCCATATAGAGCAGTACCATTACGCATCACTTCCACACTCTCAATATCAGCAGGGTTGATATTGCTCAACACATCGTTGTAAAGACCATCATGCAACAAAGGACGTCCGTATTGTTGGTCAATAATCACACCATCCAATACAACCAAAGGTTGCGCATTCACGTTCAAAGAGTTCAAACCCTGAACAAACATTGTGCTACCTACACCCGGAGTACCATTGTGGTTCACTGTCAACGCATAAGCACCCAACTGAGATTGTACCTCTTCCTTGATATTTATGGCATTGGTATATGCAAAATCTGCAGCCTTTTGGTTTCCACGAATGTTTGTGGTTCCGTTGTATTCAGCCTGGAATGTATCTGAATAGAGTTTTACTGCATTTTGGTTCTCGCTACTCTTCAAACCCATTGTCACAGGATTGTGATCAGGACTTGTAACATAAATAGCTGAAGCAAATTCAGGAACAGCCAATGTATAAGTACCGTCTTCGCCGGTAAGAGCACTATATCCTTGCATTTCCGCTGCACTTACCAACGCACCGGCAATAGGACTTCCTGTAGCAGCATCCAACACTTGACCTTTAACAGTACGTGTAGGATACTTACTTTGGGCAACTGTACGGGTCACGATTTTCACTGTACCCTCATCAGTTGCTTCCTCCTGAGCTGAGGCATTCAATGAGAAAGCCATCAGCGAAGTTATTCCGAATAAAAAATATCTATTCATATCCTTAGTTATTTTTCAGTTTCTACTTCTTCTTCTTCACCCACGTGCGGTTTCAAGATAATTGCATCCACACGCATAGTTCTTGTATATTTCTTGTTAACTTGGCTAGAACTTACGCGGTTCTCAATCTCCAATGTAACTTGTGGATTATCCAAGCCATAAGAACATGTGGGGATTTGAATAGCGCTACCTACCAACATGGTATCAATCACGTCAGGTTTAGACTCCATGTTGTTCTGCAATCTCAACTCTACACGCTTACCTGTTTGGTCATTATATGCCAAAGTGAAACGTGCAGTAGTCGGCAGACGTTGAACATTTGTAGCCAATGTATCAGCTGCCAAAGCAGGAACCATCACTACATAAATGTCATAAGGCAAGTTAGACAATACACCTTCCAAGTAGAATGTAGCAGAAGGCATAGTAGAAGCTGTACTAGGAGCAATCTCAATGAAGCTATGTCCAGAAATCTGCTCATAGAATGGATTATCAGAACGAACACTTACATAAGAAGTACGTGTCTTGGGAGTTTGAGGAATACCT
>JAGBUF010000039.1 GCA_017630975.1 Paraprevotella sp.
GCGTATCCGAGTTCCGAGTTATAGCAAGGCTCTTTCAGCAAAGGAACATTCAGGAACATTAAAGACCAAAGATAGTTGCCTGCCGTGTCAAATTTGGAGACACAGGCGTGCCATGTGTCTTTCTCGTCATAAAGATATTCCTTACCATCTTTCGTGAAATTCAAAGTGATGGGGAACGAATCTCTGTTGGTATTAACCCTGCTGTTCGGAAGATAAAAGTTGGATTTGTCATCATATTTGTAATGAAGCGCACTTAGAGGGTCCAAAGCTCCCGAAGCCGGAATTGAATCCACAATGGTCACGTTGCTTTTGTCGTCCACCGCCGCATAGACATGAGACTCTCCGCACTGCAAATAGGGTTCTCCATCTTTCACCACACGATAGATAGGATTCTCCCATGCCATATAAGTACCCTCCGCCGGATGCGAGTAGAGAAAATTATGAGTGATGTACCATGTGTAATCATACTCCTTGTAACTCATCAAACGCAAGCGGTCGCCGGAGATGTCATACTGTATCAGGATAAAGCCCATATTGTCTCTATTATAAACATACTCTTTCCCATAAATCCAGACCTCATTTTCCGGATCCGGATCTATGTCCAAAGAGTCGCTCTGATAACCCATAAAGAGAAAAAGCGTATCACCGTTTACCGAGGCGTTCAGAAAACCTAACAGAGTATTAAAATCCGCTCCTTCACCCCCCAAGGCAAAATCAAAAACAAGATTGTTGTCCTTGTCCAACTTGGCGATGTAAAAATCAGTTGCTCCGTTGGTACGGGTATCTGTCTTGAAATTGGTTTGATTCATGCCTTCAAATTTTGGATGCGGTTTGCCATACCCATACTCTTGATACTCACCATCTGATATTGGACAAATCAAAATCTTATTAAAGTTCTTGTCAACATAATAGTCTAAATACACAGTAATATTAGACAACGCATCACAACGAATAAAACCTCCATCATTTGCGTCAATTTCAAAAAAGACATCCGGCATAGTTCCATTCTTTTCCCAAACTTTCTTATTGTCATAAAAAATATCATTATTCATTATAGCAAGATTAAAAAAGAGCCGTCCGTTAACATAAAAAAGTTCCCAATGCCGGTTATAAATCTGACCATATACATCTGTATGTATCTCTTTCAACCAAACCAATTCTCCACGAGGTGTATATTTGGCTACATAGTATATTTTTTTATTATTTACATAATCACTATCAAAATTCCCAGTTAAGCCTCCCAACAAATACAAATCTCCGTTTTCATCGCTTGTCATGCTACTCACAGAACCCTCTACCTCTTTCACCCACTCCAACGCCAGTCCTCTGTCTCCGTCAGAAATGACGGAGGCTTTCTTTATATCTGCAGAGAAAGATGAAAAACATGCTCCCATGAACATCAACAGAAAAACAAACGCCTGTCTCATGATTTTTCAATTTAATGGTTAATGATTATTTTACATTCACAAAACTGCGGGAACAACTTTTGTCTCCAACTCTGACCTTCACTACGTATGTTCCAGAAGGGAGCGTTCCTGTTCCCAAATAAAGGCTATGAGTGGTTGGACCTCCCATCAACTGCGGACCGAAAGCCACCTCTGTTTTTTGCCCTCCCATAGTGTAAACTGCTATCTCCACCATTTCCGCAGATTCAAAGACCGGAACGTCTATCATCGTTCCCCAACTGTTCACACTTAAATTACGGACAAGCTCAGTGCAATTTTCCACTGCCGTGCTGTCAAAATTTTCCACACTCTTTTCGTTGAACACAAAGGCATTCTCACACACAAAACTATCTACCTGCACATAGAGCGCATACTCCTTGTTCGGATTCATTCCCTGAGTGCTTAATCCTATGGACTGAACAGCAGGACCGCCCATCTCCTGAACGCTGCTAACCAACAGGTTTCCATCCATATCCTTTACGGCTACTGTAACTTCCGACAGACTACTTTCCACACGCACTTGCGCCACAAAGCTATTGTCATAGACTGTAACAGACGGACAAAGCGACTTGCACAACACACTATTGTCAGCCTCTCCTTTCACGTAAAAGACAAACGGGTTTTGCTTGCGTGTATTGTTATAGATTCTCACCTCTGCCAACGCTCCGCCATTAGGCGTATAGATAATCCTGAACGAACCTGTCTCATCCGGCTCCACCACCAGATTCTTCAAATCCTCGTCCAAAGCAAAACAAGATTCCCCGCCAATAATTTTCACACCATTCAACACAACCGGCGCGTAATGGTCGTTCGGAACGGAGAATTTCACTGCAACCGCATCGCTCACCTTGCCGAAATCTATGGTGTCTCCAAAATTCACCATAGTCCCTGCGCCGGAAGAACGGACCGAAGTTATCTCTGATTTTATCAAGGTCAAACTATCAATCTCATCCGGAACACAAAGAGAGTAAGAAGCATCACGAGTAAAATCAAAATCCGCTACATCATACTCCACATTGCCATCCCCATACATAAAATGTATGTAAACCTGCTCTCCCTCTTTTGCCCCTATTTTATCCTCTCCGTCTTGCGCCATAGGCAATGAGATTGGATAGTTATTTCTCACATCTCCTACAATTTCAGTTTTTTCTATCAGAACCAAATCATCGCAATCATTTTTCACATAAAATAACAGTGTACCTTTTTCTCCAACATCCAACGGCTTACAATTATTTCGGTTTGAATCCTTAAAGATTAAATTTGTTACGTTTCCGCCCTCTTCTGCCACCGGATTTTCAAACTCCATAAACATCGGGGCGGACGCCTCTCCATAATTGGCTTCCAAATCTCTGTTGTCTGTGGCGGTAACGTAGTAGTAAAACCCTTGTCCTCTGCCAACATTCTTATCGAGGGATGCAACAAATGTGCCATCTGCATTCGGTTGCAACTCAACGGATTCAAACGCCGCAGATTTTGAAGACTTATAGTAGAGTGTGGCAGATTTTATACCATCACCATCCGTGATAGAGACAGAAAAATTGCGGTCTCGGCAAGAGAGCCGTTCATCTATCTTGGCGTCTGAAAACTCCGGACGGTCATTCTTAATTCCCAATTCCCACGCCCAGCTTGAATGGGTCACGTACGGATTGCCTATTTGAGTTCCCTTATCCTCCACATCCAACAAGACCTTGTAGAGGATTTTTTCACCAACAACATGTTCCGCAGGAAGAGTGACAGAAACCTTGCCATCAATCACTTTAACAGGAATCGAAACAGCCACCGAGTCATTATAAACATAACGCACAATCCCATTATTTACTGCCAAACAGTTGGCATCCGCATCTACATCAAAAGTCAAAGTTACCGGCTGCATAGGGAGAACGTCTCCCAAAAGTTCCGTCGCTTCATCACGCTTTACAGAAACCGTACCGTTAACAGTCACCTCTGTCTCTTCCGATGCACCGCCCCATGCTGCATTCACCAATACAGTCTGTCCACATTCGTAAGAATTTTGCATACAAAATTCAACCTTGAAATGGTTGCGTAGCTTAGCAAATATATTGTCGGCAATAACCTTATAGTCACTTGTAATATCAATAAACGCCCCTCCTGTACGGTTTACAATAGTCTGATACTCCGCTTTGTTTGATGAGCGCTGGATAACAAACACCTTAACGCCCCTCTCTGCCAAATAATCGGCAAGCCCTGCTTGGTCCGCCAAAGAAAAACCGGAAGTTCCGCCA
>JAGBUF010000316.1 GCA_017630975.1 Paraprevotella sp.
GCGTTTGAAGGTTGCACCGGCCTTACAAGCATAACGATTCCTAACAGTGTTACAAGCATTGGAGTAAATGTGATCGATGGTTGTAGTAACCTTAAAAAAATAGAACTGAATTGCGATACTATTTATAATTGCTTTAATAATTCTTCTATTGAAGAAATTATAATAAGCAATAGTGTTACAAGCATTGAAGATTATGCGTTCTCTGGTTGCACCAGCCTTACAAGTGTTACTATCCCTAACAGTGTTACAAGCATTGGAAATTATGCGTTTAAAGGTTGCACTGGCCTTACAAGCATAACGATTCCTAACAGTGTTACAAGCATTGGATATCAAGCGTTTGAAGGTTGCACCGGCCTTACAAGCATAACGATTCCTAACAGTGTTACAAGCATTGGATATAAAGCGTTCTATAATTGCACCAGCCTTACAAACATAACGATTCCTAATAGTGTTACAAGCATTGGAAATTATGCGTTCTATGGTTGTAATAACCTTACTAGTTTAGCAATTCCAAACGGAGTTACAAGCATTGGAGATTATGCGTTCTATGGTTGTAAAAACCTTACAAGTTTAGCAATTCCAAACGGAGTTAAAAGTATTAATAGCAATACGTTTAGTAACTGCCTAAGTCTGAAATTTGTTATAATTCCCAAAAGTGTTAATTATATTAATAGTACAGCGTTCTATAATTCTAACACCGGGGTTGTAATAAATTTCTCTGCGTTGAGTATTTCAAAAGGTTCATCATCTAATGGTTACGTGGCATTTTATGCTAAAAAGGTGGTAAATGTATCTAACGGATCTATAGAAGACGATTTTGTTTTTGATGTGGTTAATGGAGAAAAAAATATTTTAGTTGCGTATCTTGGCGAAGGTGGAGCATTGACATTGCCGGCAAATTATAAAGGAGAAGCTTATGTGATAGGTGGAAACGCTTTTTCAGGCAATACTTCGATTACAAGTATTCAAATTCCAAGTAGTATTACAAGTATCGGAGTAGAAGCATTTGATGGTTGCTCCAGCCTTACAAGCATAACGATTCCTAATAGTGTTACAAGCATTGGATATAAAGCGTTCAATGAATGCACCAACCTTACAAACATAATGATTCCTAATAGTGTTACAAGCATTGGAGATTATGCGTTCTATGACTGTGTAAATCTTAAAACTGTAATAAATTTTTCTGGGTTGAGCATTTCAAAGAGCTCATCAAATAATGGCTACGTAGCATATTATGCCGACAATGTGATAAACGCATCCAACGGTTCTATAGAAGACGATTTTGTTTTCAGTGTAGTTGGTGAAAAAAACATTTTGACAGGGTATCTTGGTGAAGGTGGAGCATTGACCTTACCGGCAGATTACAGAGGAGAAGATTATGTGATAGGTGAAAATGCTTTTTCAGAAAATACTTCTATTACAAGTGTTGAAATCCCAAGCAGTGTTACAAGTATCGGAGATTCTGCATTTGAAGGTTGTTCCGGTCTTACAAGTATTAAAATCCCAAGCAGTGTTACAAGTATCGGAAATTCTGCGTTCTATAACTGTGTAAATCTTAAAACTGTAATAAATGGTTCTGGTTTGACTTTTGAAGAGGGTGCTACTACCTATGGTTATATCGCCTACTACGCCGATAAGGTGATAAATGGTACGATTGATGGTGATTTTATCTTTAATAAAACCAATGGAAAGTATTATATGACAGGATACTTGGGTAACGATACGCATGTTGTCCTCCCTGATAAATACAATGGTCAAGGGTATGTTATTGGAACAGATGCTTTCAATAATTGTAATAACATTCTCTCTATAACAATAGGCAGTAATGTCGAAGAGATAGAGTTCAATGCTTTCTATGGCTGTGAAAATATAGCCAAAGTATTCTGGTTGCCAAATACGCCACCTGAGGGATATAGTAATATATATGGGTATTTGAATGGCAAAATAAATTATGTAGCCAATAACAATTATAAATATTTGAATAACATCGTAGTAACACAGTTCCTAAGTTCTAAATTCGAGGTTGACGGAATGGTTTTTATTCCTCTAAATCTTTCTGAAAGAACATGTTGCGTGGTGGATGACTTAAATAATAATCTATCGAATATCACTATTAAAGAAACGGTCTCATATAAGAATGTCGCATTATCTGTTACCGATATAATGCCTTATGCTTTCTATAAAAATGACGTTCTGACCTCTTTGACGTTGGAAAATAAAGGTAGTGTCGGAATTTCTGCTTTTGAAGGCTGTACTTCGCTGAACCGCATAGATATTCCGGAATCAACAACATCTGTGGGTGACTACGCTTTTAAAGATTGCGATAGACTGAAGGTCGCAAAAATAGAGGACAGAACAACCGTGCTTCCATTAGGAAAGAAAATCTTTGACAACAGTCCACTTAATTCATTATATATAGGCGCAAAAATTTCTTATATTAACGACATGGGTTCTGAGGCATCACCTTTCTGCGGCAACAAGTATCTCAAGAGTGTTGTAATAACAGACGTTGAAAGCGATATCTTTGATTATGAATTTTATAGCTGTATAGGTCTTGAATCGGTAACTGTTGGTGACGGTGTTGAGAGAATAGGCAAATGGGCTTTCAGTGGTTGTAGCAACCTTTCAGAATTCGTGTTTGGAAGTAATGTTACTTCAATTGGCGAAGAAGCATTCAGTGACTGCGTAAACATGACAACAATTACAGGCCGCGCTGTGCTGCCGCCTGTGTGTGGTGCTCAAGCATTGGACGATATCAACAAATGGAATTGTACGTTGCTTGTTCCTGAGCTAAACCTTAAATCTTATCAAAATGCTGACCAATGGAAAGAGTTCTTGTTTGTTGAAAATTTTGTAACGCAAGACAATTATGTTACATATATCATAGATGGTGAGATTTATAAGACTCTTCTTCTCACACCTGGAAACAGTATTATTGCTCCGTATGTGGCAGATAAAAATGGTAAGCCATTTGGGGGATGGAACATGAATGATTATATCTCAATATCAGGTTATCCGATTATGCCTGATGAGGATATAACAATATATGGTTCGTATAATACTTCTGCTGTTGAAAGTATAAAAGCCGATAAGAAAGAAAATGTTATTTATGACTTGTACGGAAGAGTAGTTGATGTTCCTACAAAAGGTATTTATATTATCAATGGGAAAAAGGTATTGGTAAAATAATCGCTGACCATAAATCAAACAGAAAAATGAGGGTGACCTTTGGGGCATCCTCATTTTCTGTTTTCTATGACGTTGGTCATCGTAATTCCGTCTTCATAAAACAGATTTTATTCTCCGTCCTTTTTATTCAACAAATAGATGGGACTATTGCGTGGACCTTCTTTCCGAAGTATGCCATCAGTTGTCAGTTGGCGAAGCCATTTGCATGCCATTTCTTTGTTTATGCCAGCAATTCGTTCCAGTTCCGAACGTCGCAGATAACTGTTGGATTTGAAGTGCGTGTCTAATCTACTGATGAGTTCCTCCTTTGTCAGCAAAGTAGATGACCTACTGCCCTTGGCAAGTTCTATGTTGCAATCCTTGAGGTCGTTCATCATTCCTTTCTCCGGTCGGAAGTTCACTCCTCGAACTTTAATGTATTTCCCCGACGGTTTGTCCTTTGTCATCTTGCGAGTGCATTGCAGTGATACTTTCATGTAGCCGATTCCTTTCAGATGCACACTCTTACCTTCTTTTAAATGCTCTTTAAGCAGTGTTGAAAGGGCGTCTAAACACCCTTTTACGTCTGATGTGGTCAGCGATGAGCGCACCTGAATTTCTCTCTCTAACTGTTCACTGCTTACGGTTGGTCCGTAAACAGCTTTTGCAACACATTCTTCTTCTCCGGTACCGGGATGCGTAATGTTGAATAGGTTGTACTTGATACTCATAATGTATGTATTAGATTTTTCTGCTTGATTGTTCACGTTAGTCCGCGGACACACGCACGTGACACCGCGGACACACGCATGTTTTTCCGCAGAGACACGCATGTGTGTCTGCGGACTAACGTCATTTAGAAACACAAAGATACAAAAAAATAAGCCCCTTGTCAAGTGAGGGGCTTATGTCGTATGTCTGCTGATAGTAATGGTTTCCTTATTTTATCAGAAATAATAATTGAATCCGACAGATGGTGAACTTAAGAAATTAAATCCGACTCCATTGCTTCCGCTAACGTATGTGTAGTTGAGATTCACCAAACTCAAAGAGATTCCTAATTTTTCTGTTGGCTTATATTCTAATCCGGCTAAATTAACGGATAGTGTGAATGCCCCTGCTGTATATCCATCATTTGCACCTAAGCCGCCACCTATTCCAAGTCCGGGTGTATAATATAAATTATCTATGATACGATGATAATACGTAATTTGTGGCATTACTAACAAAGTGTGTACTTCATTGGAGTATCCATATCCTAATCCTACGCCTACGTTAATCTTATCAGTAATAAAATAACTGAATCCAGGTGTAACACTAAAACTTGCAGCACTCTCTCCATCTAAGTACATAAAACCGACTCCAATATTTCCACTAATACATTTGTCGCCTTTTTCTTGCGCATTAACAGAAAATGTTGTTAAAGTCAAAATAGCAATAGCTATTGTTCTGATAAATTTCTTCATAAGAATTTAATTGTTAAAAGTTATCAATTCGTCATGAGTAGTGAACTTTCTATTCCTCCAATAATCTTTTGGCCGTTTCATCACCCAATTCAGCAGCCTTTTTCAAATTATTCTTGCCAACCTCTGTGTCTTTATTCTCCATTTGGCAGATGCCGAGGATTCGGTAAGCTTCTGCAAAGTCGGGAGCCAGTTCGACACTCTTTTGAGCCGAGCTGATGGCTTCGGTGGTTTCGCCTACGCTATAAAGCAAGACGGCACGCTGCAGATGGAACAATGCCTCACGCGGAGAAAGACGGATGGCACGATCGATATCTTCCAACGCCTGTTGATACATACGGCATTTCATTTCAGACAAGAAACGACCATAGTAGAATGTTGCCGGGAGATGACCGCTTATCAGTCGTTCATATTCATAAAGGTCTGCCACAGCATTTCTGTGACGTCCCAGTTGAATGAGAGTGTTCGCTCTGCGCACAAGGGCTGTTGCTGCTTCGGTAGGGTATGGTTTAGTGTAGCAAGCTACGGCACTGTCCTGCAAAGCCAATATCGTCAGTGTATCCGCTCCCGCCATGCTTTTACATTCGGCAGCATAAAGGAAGAGGTCGGCAGAGCGCATGTTCGTACTGGTCAACGAAAGGAACTTGTCATGCGCCTGTTCATACTCTTTCAGTGCAAACAGTGTTTTTGCTTCTTGCAGTGAATAGAAGGGTTGCGGTTGCAATGTATGGGCTTTTCGTATCAATTGCAAAGACTTGTTCAAGTCCCAATCCTTGTATGTTTGATAATCGGGTTTGAGGTTTAAATCATAGAGTAATTTGCCGTATGTGTAGTAATTGGCAGCATTCTTCCCGTCAAGTTCAATGGCTTTGTCCAAATCTATTTCCGCCAATTCGTAATTGTTGTGGTTGATGTAGAACTCCGCACGTTTGGTATATGTCATACTGCTGTCGGGATATGTTTCTACAAAGTTATTCAAGTAGGCATGGTACTCGGCAGAATCACAACGCCCCGCCATCATGAACAGGAAGGTGTTCACCTCGCTGAGGTCGGAAGGCAATGCCTTACGGATGTGAATCTTGCTGAGATCGCTGTTGCCGGCTGAAAGTCCTGTGATGTTCATGTCTGCCACATATCTCACATCAATGGCGTATGAGGTGGCGGCTGTTCCGGCATTACGTTGTACCAATGCCATCACTTCGCCCTCCTCGTTCATTACCGGACTGCTGACGAACATGTCCGCAGTTTTTTTCGTCAGAGTATAGTATTCGTATTTCTCGCCGAATGTCTGTATTTCAGTCAGCGTGTCGCTCATGCACAGACGTTTCTCATGAGTGGGATAGGGCAGGATATATACCTTTTCTTTGGGTGTACCCTTGCGTGTGGTGAGTGGAAGAAATGGTGTTTTCTTCTTGCTCTCCACCTTGAACTTCAGTACGTCATACAACGAGCTGGCACCATTGATGGTGCTGACCGGAAACTCCTTGCCGTCGGCTGTAACCACACGGGCAGCGTGCGCCTCCTTGAACAAGTTGTAGTCAGCAACGGCTGTTCCTTGTTCATCGATAAAGAACCCTTGTCCGCTACGCAGGATATTTCCACCCTTATCGTAGGTGATGATAGTCATTTGAGCTTTTGCTGCTTTCTTGTACCATTTGGGTTGTTGCGCGTATGTACTGAAAATGAAGATTTGTAATACGACTATGGTATTGAAAATGTGTTTCATGATGTGTCTTATTGTGCTTGACTCAGTAATTCTTTTGCATTGTTGATGGCTGCGTCCGTCAGTGTACTACCGCTCAACATGTGTGCTATCTCGCTCACTCTCTCCTCGGCAGACAGTTGAATAATGTGACTGGTTGTACCGGTATCGTCATCCTCTTTATATACCTTGTAATGATGACTGCCCAATGCGGCAATCTGAGGCAGGTGGGTGATGCTGATGACCTGACGGTCGTGCGCTCCCATTTCACGCATGATGTGTGCCATTTTTTCGGCAATGCTTCCCGACACGCCGGTGTCTATCTCGTCAAAGATAATGGTGGGTAGCTTGACTGCACCCGACAGCATGGCTTTCAGTGAGAGCATCACACGAGCAATCTCACCGCCTGATGCTACCTCTGAAATGGGTTGCAATCTTGCGTTCTTGTTCGCACTGAAAAGGAAATTCACTTTGTCATAGCCACTCTCGTCGGGTGATTCTTTGGGTGTGATTTCCACTTTGAATTGCACATTGGGGATGCATAATGGGATTAGACGTTCTTTCATCTGTTCCTCGATGGCAACAGCTGCAGTCTTACGAAGTCGTGTGAGTATGTCTCCCTGTGCCTTCACAGCCTCCTGTGCTTGTTGGCAAGCCTTCACCAACTCTCTGATATATTCATCGGCATTCGTGATTTGGTCCAGTTTTCGGCGGATGTCTTCACGCAACTCGATTAACTGAGTCACGGAGTCTGTTTTGTGCTTTTGTTGCAGACTGTATATGGTGTTCAATCTGTCGTTGATCCATTCCAGACGGGTGGGGTTGAACTCCACCTTTTCGCCATGTGAGCAGATGTCGTGATAGATGTCTTTCACTTCAATCACGCACGACTCCAATCTTCCAGCCATGTCTTCCGCTTCAGGATATACCCTTGCGATTCCTGCAGTTTGTTGTGTGGCTTCCTTCAACTGACTGATGATGCCTCCATCCTCACCTTCGAGCAGACATTCTGCATGGAAAAGAGATTGTTTGATTTCTTCTGCATGATTCAACAGCTCTGCTTCTTGTTCCAGTTCCTCTTGATCTCCTTCCTTTAGGTCGGCCTCATCAAGCTGTTGCAGTTGAAAACGCAGATACTCCTCCTCGTCATTCGCTTGCAGAGCCTCTGCACGCGCCTTCTTCAATTGGCGTTCCTTTTCCTTATAAGTATTAAATAGGGTAGCATATACAGCTATTTCTTCCTTATCGTTGGCAATGGTGTCGATGACTCCCAGTTGGAAATCTTCCTTGTTCAGCAATAAGTTCTGGTGTTGCGAGTGGATATCAATGAGCATTTCTCCCAGCTCTTTCAACTGACCGACTGTTGCCGGTGTGTCGTTGATGAATGCACGACTCTTCCCATTCGGCATGATTTCACGACGGATGATACAATCGTTGCCGTCATAGTCAAGGTCGTTTTCCTCAAAGAACCCTTCTAAATGATAGGCTTGCAAATGAAATGAGGCCTCAATGGTGCATTTCTTGCTGCTGTCTTTGGCACTTTTACTGTCAGCTCGTTGTCCGAGCAACAAACCAATGGCTCCAAGAATGATGGATTTTCCTGCTCCTGTCTCTCCGGTAATGACAGAAAATCCCTGTGAGAAGTCTATATCCAGCGTTTCAATTAACGCATAATTTTGTATATATAATGATTTGAGCATTTCGTTACTTCTTTAGCTTCTCCCAATAATTGCTTTGAGAAGCGTTGATTCTGAATACGATGTCATACACTTTCTGGCGTTCTTCCGGCGTTCCTTTGCCGCTGTAAATACTCACCAACTCATCCCGTTTGATATCAGTAAAGATGACAGGAAGTGCACTCATGGTCTTCTGTTCGCGTGCTTTGGACAGTAATGTCATTGCTTGTGTGATTTGCGCTCTGGCGGTGTCTGTGTTTTCTTCCATCCGGTCCAGTCCTTTGCGGTGGTATTCATATTCCAATTGTCTCAGAGGTTCCATAGAGCCGTCCAGATAATCGTTGATAATGGCGAATCGGTTGCGGTCGCTGTCAAATGCTTTCCAACCGGCATACCCCAGATTTTGTGAGTTGTTGGCTACGTCCATTGCCATTTGCAACACATCTGTACCTCCCAGCGGAGCCATTGTATCCATGTCCATGCCGATTATCAAATAAGCATAAAAAGCGAGCATGGCAGTCAGATTGTTGTCCACCTGCTCGGGGCGGAATTCCAGTTGGTCAAACTGTTGGAAGTTGAAATTGAAGTTCTCGTCCTGAAACTGAAAAACGGTGCTGTTATAGTTGGAGTTGTAAACCGGGCGCGTGCTTTGTACTTGCAGACTACCGGTAAATGAGTTGTCGGTTTCGCTGTATGTCTTCAGAGTGATGTTAAATGTACAATTGATGCGCTCAACTTCCTCATATTCCATTTCAGTCCATTCGCGTTCGTTCATAAAAGCTGTCAGAGAATTGTTCAACGCTTCAAACACAGCTTCAGTGGTGTTGGAAATCTGCGAACGGTTGATTACGATTTTGGCGTTCAGCTCCTGCGCTTTTGATGTCGTTGTCAACAATAGAAACGAAATGACAACGAATACCAAACGTAGTATGATGAAAGACATTTTTTGCATGAACTTATGACTTAATGATTTGCGACAGGTGGTCAATGATGTCCTTTGCCACTTCCTGCTTGTTTTTCAAGGGGAATGGTGTGCAACCATCTTTGGTGATGATACTGATTTTATTGGTGTCATGACGAAATCCTGCACCTGCATCGTTCAAAGAATTGAGCACAATGAAGTCAAGATTCTTTTTCTCTAATTTCTTCTGAGCGTTGAGCATCTCGTCGTTTGTCTCCAATGCAAATCCCACCAATACCTGTCCGTCGCTCTTTATCTGACCGAGAGACTGAGCAATGTCTTTTGTAGGTTTCAAACGGAGCACCATATCTTCCTTTTCTCGCTTAATCTTCATTTCTGCTGTTTCCTCCGGAGTGAAGTCAGCCACCGCAGCACAGAGTATAGCGGCTTTCGTATCAGGAAATATGCGGAGGGCTGCTTCATACATCTCTGATGCAGACTCTACATCAATTCTTTTGATATGGGGATGCTGTGTTGTCAGATGTGTCGGTCCGCATACCAAGTACACCTCAGCACCACGTTGGGCACATTCCTCTGCCAATGCAATGCCCATCTTACCGGATGAGTAATTACCGATAAAACGAACCGGATCGATCTTTTCGTACGTTGGACCGGCGGTAATCAGCACCTTCTCTCCGGAAAGATCCTGCTGAGCAGAGAAATATTGTTCAAGGAAACGCACAATGTTCTCCGGTTCTTCCATTCTGCCTTTTCCTTCGAGATGACTTGCTAACTCACCGCTGGCAGGGTCAATGATGATATTGCCGTAGTTGCGGAGAATGTTTAGATTGTTCTGTGTAGATGGATGAGCAAACATATCCAAATCCATGGCTGGAGCAACAAAGACCGGTGCTTTCATGGAAAGGTATGTAGTGATGAGCATATTGTCAGCTACTCCATGTGCCATCTTGCCGATGGTGGAGGCTGTAGCCGGTGCAATAATCATGGCATCTGCCCATAAACCTAAGTCTACATGACTGTGCCAACTGCCGTCACGTTGTGAGAAGAATTCGCTGATGACCGGTTTGCTCGTCAGTGCAGATAATGTGATGGGAGTGATGAAATCCTTGCCGGAGGGCGTAATCACCACTTGTACTTCTGCCCCTTTTTTAATCAGTCCTCTGATGAGCAGGCATGCTTTGTAGGCTGCGATGCTACCGGTGATACCTAATACTATTTTCTTACCTTTCAACGCGTTCATTTCATCATTTATTTATTCATTTCCAGACGGATTTGAGTAAGTATCTGTTTGGTGTTACGAGAGAAATCACCTTGTAGCACCCAACTGAAATAACCGGGGTCCATACGTAGAACGTCAGTTACTTTCTTACCTTTGTATTTACCGAAGTTAAAGACGATATTTCTGTTCTCGTCATAGACCATTCTTCCTGCAAAATCCACATTGTCACTCATTCTTGAGAACTCCGACAGAAAATCTACATCATTCTGCAAATCGTTAGGGTAGTGGTCAAGTTGTGCCATCAATACCTCGTATGTTGCTTTTGTATCAGCAAGGGCAGAGTGAGCATTTTCCAAATCTTTTCCGCAATAGAACTGATAGGCGGCACAAAGTGTACGGCGCTCTAATTTATGATAGATATTCTGCACATCTATAAATTTGCGGTTGCGGATATCTATGTCAATACCGACACGCAAGAATTCCTCCACCAACATAGGGACATCAAAACGATTGGAGTTGAACCCGGCGAAGTCGCAACCCTTGATGGTATCGCACAAATCTTTGGCAATTTGTTTGAAGGTGGGACAATCTGCCACATCTTCGTCGTAAATACCATGAACGGCAGATGCACTTTCCGGTATGTGCATTTCCGGATTGATGCGCATGCTTTTGGATTCTTCATTTCCGTTCGGATATACCTTGATATAGCAGAGTTCGACAATACGGTCTGTTGTTATATTTACCCCCGTTGTTTCTAAATCAAAGAAGACAATAGGGTTCTTCAGATTCAGTTTCATGGATTTTTTATTAGTCGTTCAACATCATTGGCATAGACAGCATCAACAAGTCCTCATTTTCTTCTTGCTCAGCAGGGACGATAACACCTGCTCTGCTTGGGTCTGCCAATTCAATGATGATATTGTCGCTTGAAATGTTGTTCAGGATGTCAATCAGGAATGTACCTTTGAATCCGATATTGATAGGAGCATCACTGTAGTCACATGGGATGCACTCTTCGGCTGATGTGTTGAAATCTCTGTCTTGTCCTGATACTACTAATTGTCCGTTTTCAAGGTGCAATTTGATCAATGCACTGCTTTGATTGGAGAAAATCAGCACGCGTTTCAAAGCGCTCAACATGGTCAAACGATCAATTGTTGCACGGAATGGGTTATTCTGTGGGATGACAGAATTGTAGTTGGGGTAACGTCCCTCAATCAAGCGACAAATCAACTTGGATGATTCCATTGTGATTTGTGCATTACGGTCGTTGAAATGCAATGTGATATCACCTGATTCTTTTGGCAACATATTTTTCAAAAGATTTGCCGGCTTTTTGGGAAGAATGAATGAAGCAGTTTGTTCGCCCTTTACGTTGAAGTTCTTACAGCGGACCAATTTGCGACTGTCAGTAGCAACAAATGTCAAAGCATCCGGTTGAAGATCAAAGAAAATGCCATTGAATATAGGGCGAATTTCATCATCACCGGTAGCAAATAAGCTACGGTTGATACCATTGAACAAAGTTTCAGCTGACATGGTCAGTGTATTCATTCCCTCTACTTGTATATTCAGCTGTGGATAGTCGTCAGCACTCTTACCGATGATACTGAAATGACCATTTTGGTAATTGGCGATGATTTCCATGTTTTCCATGTTTACATCAAATGCCAAAGGTTGTTCCACGATTTCTTTCATGGACTCTTGAATGGTCTTTGCATTGATGCAAAAACGTGCATTCATGTCGCTCTCAATCAGTTCTAAAGTGGTAATCAATGTTGTTTCACTATCAGAACCGGTTATGGTAAGCAAGTTATCTTGTATTTCAAACAAGAAGTTTTCCAAAATGGGTAATGTGTTCTTGGTATTGACAACGCGTCCGATGGATTGCAGACGGCTGAATAAAGCGGAGCTTGATACTATAAATTTCATGTCTTTTTGTTTTAGTTATATGATTAAACAAAAGTACTTAATTAGCGACAATGGAGCAAAAAAATATCAGATAAAATTCGCTGAACTAGATTTTTAATTGTAATTTCGCAGTGCTAAAAAATAATGATATGGAAATAACAGGTAAAATTATTGCAGTGCTTCCCGAACGCGGTGGTGTGTCACAGCGTACAGGTACTGAATGGAAAGTACAAGAGTATGTATTGGAGACGATGGAACAATATCCAAAGAAAATGTGTTTTGATGTTTTTGGGGCAGACAAGATTGCTAATTTTGCCATCAAAGTTGGTGATAACTTGACTGTTTCTTTTGATGTTGATGCACGCGAATACCAGGGTCGTTGGTACAATAGTATCCGTGCTTGGAAGGTAGAAAGAGTAGCAGAACAACCCGTAGCAGCCCCACAAGAACAAGCTGCAGCCTTCCCTCCGGTAAATGCACCTGTAGATTTTTCTTCTGAGGATTCAAAAGATGATCTCCCTTTTTAAGATAAGACGATAAGGAAAATGCCCAAAGTTCACTGAGCTTTGGGCATTTTTCTTTTGATAGTATGATTGTTTTTTATTATTTGGTTCCGCCTCCGAGAGCTTGATATAACTCTATGACTGCTTGAATTTGATGAAACTTATTGTTAATCTGTGCTATTTGCGCCCCTAATAAACCTTGTTGTGCTGTCAACACTTGTAGATAGTTGGTAGATGAGTTCATCATCAAAGCCTGGGTACTCTTTACTGCTATCTCAAGTGATTCTACTTGCTTGTTGTAGAGTTTTTCCTTAACGGAAGTGGATTCGATCTTCGTGAGGATGGAGTTCACTTCTGTGCCTGCATTCAACAATGTTTGTTGGAAAGTGTTTTTGGCTTGTTCCTGTTGTGCTTTACTGATTTTGTATTGAGCGCGCAGTCTGCCGTTCATGAACAATGGTTGTGTCAATGAACCTATGGCGTTCCAAATCCATTGTCCCGGATTAATGATGACACCACCTAAACTGTTGGTCCAACCGATTGCACCACTCAAATTGATGGCTGGATAGAAGGCTGCACGTGCTTCATTGGTAGCATAGAATGCTGTGGCCAACTGTTGTTCAGCCATTTTGACATCAGGTCGGTTGGAAAGAACGTATGATGGCATGCCCAAATCCAAATGATAGGGTCTTTTCCAATCATTTAATGTTCCGATGGTATATTTTTGTGGGGCATCGCCCAAGAGTGCCGCAAATTCATTTCCTAATATCGCTATCTGGTCTTTCAAATCTACCACTTGTGTACAAATGTTGATATAGTTAGCTTCTGTCTGTGCTACGGCTGCCATATTGCTTTGGCCGGCTTCCATCAGCGCCTTGGTGGTATTGACATTCTCTTTCCATAATTGTTCGGTCTGCATACTGATATTCAGTTGCTCGTTGAGCATAGCCAATGTGTAATAATAATTGGCAATGGCTGCAATGAGTTGAGATTGAACGGCTTGTTTGTATGCCTCGCTGTTCTCCAATTGCGCTTTAGCGCGTTTTTTTGCATTGAGCAGTCCACCGAATAAATCCAATTGCCAAGATGCTGAAATAGGAATCGTATATGTTTGTGAAGCCTTGCCCCAATCCACCCCGGCTAATTGTCCTTGTGGTGCCAATGCCAAGTTGGGAATGAATGCCCATTTGGCTGCTTTCAGTACTGCTTCGGCTTGTTCAATCTGCAACCGGGCATTTTTTAGGTCAGTATTTTGTTCCAACCCCTTTTCAATCAGTGCTTGAAGGTTGGGGTCGGTAAAGATGCTTTTCCATGAATATCCACCTATACCCAATGAGTCGGTATATACACAGCAGTGATAAAATCCGTCTGTTTTTATATCTATGGGCCGTTCGTAGTTCTTGTAGAGTCCGCAACTGCTTAACAATGCAGTTGCGGTTATAATGATTACAATATTTTTCATACTTATTTCTTTTCTAATTTTTTAGCTATTCGTTCCTCCAGACTCTTGATTTGTTCTGCCATGAATTGTGCATCAGCCTCTTCATGCTTTGCAGGACGGATTTTCTCTTGTAAGAATTGGAAGATAATGAAGAATACCGGCGTAATGAAAAGTAATGCCAATGTTCCCACCAACATACCTCCTACAACACCTGTTCCCAATGAACTGTTACCATTGGCACCGGCACCCGTTGCGAACATCAACGGAAGCATACCGAATATCATGGTTAATACCGTCATGATAATCGGGCGGAAACGAGATTGTGCTGCTGCATAGGCTGATTCGATGATCCCCATTCCTTTACGTCGACGTTCGGATGCGTATTCAGTAATCAGGATGGCTGTCTTTGCCAACAGACCAATCAACATGATGACACCGGTCTGTAAATAGATGTTATTCTCTAATCCAAACCACCATGCGAACAGGAATGAACCCATCAAACCGGACGGAACTGATATGAGGACAGCCAAAGGAATCAAGAAACTCTCATAGAGACATGAAAGAATCAACCAGATCAATACAATACACAATACATAGATGAATAAGGTGTTGTTAGAACCGGTTGTTTCTGCTTCTTCCCTTGAGATACCACCATATTCGTAGGTGTAATTATTGGGCATTACTTGTGCGAATGTTTCTTGTATGGCATTCATGGCTTGACTCGTGGAATAGCCCGGCGCAGGGTTGACGTTACAAGAAATGGATTGGAACAAGTTGAAACGGTTGGTGATTTCCGGTCCCATGGATTTCTTTAGACTGACGAATTGACTGATAGGTGCCATTTCGCCACCGATTCTCACATAGATATTATTCAGTGATTTTTCGTCAAGACGGTATTTGGGGTCTGCCTGAATCATCACACGGTATACTTTAGAGAATTGGTTGAAATTGGATGCATATATACCTCCACAATAACCGCCCAGTACGCTCAAGACTTCAGCCGGTGAGATACCGGCTCTTTTACATTTTGCCGCATCTACCTCTACATTGATTTGAGGGAAATTGGGATTGAAGGTGGTATATGCCATAGCTACTTCAGGGCGTTGGTTCAGTGAACCCATGAATTTCATTACGTATGTATAGAACTCATTCAGGTTACCACCGGTACGGTCTTGAATCTGCAAATCCACACTATTACCCATACCATATCCAGGAATCATACCCGGTTGGAAAGTAAACGCCTGCGCCTCCTTGACACTTTGGAACATAGCGTTCAACTTGTTCTGTATCGAGTTGGCATCTTGCCCCTTTTCAGTACGCTCGCTCCAGTTTTTCAAACGTATAATGAATGAACCGTATGATGTTCCTTGACCTGCCAAGAAGCCATATCCGGATATCTTGGCATAGTTCTCTACTTCGGGTATTGACGCAATGATTTTTTCAAATTTCTTCATAGTGGCATCTGTGGTAGCCAAACTACTACCTGCAGGCATGCTCACATTCACCATCATGGTGCCTTGGTCCTCTTGTGGAACCAAACCTGTCTTTGTGGTTTTCATGAAATAAACAAGAAGCACCACTGATACAAGGACGATAGCCCATGATAACCAACGTTTGTGAATGAAAAACATGATGGCTTTCTTGTATTTTTCCAACAATGCGTTGTATGATGCATTGTATGCTGCTCTGACGCGTCCGTTGATACTCTTGGCGCTTTTCTTGCCGTCGGATGGACGCATCCATATCGCGCAAAGGGCAGGGCAGAGCGTTAAAGCATTGATGCAGGATATTCCCACAGCCGTAGCCATTGTCACACCAAATTGAGTATAAAAGATTCCGGATGTTCCGCCCATAAACGTGACAGGGATGAACACTGCCATGAATACCAATGTACATGAAATGATAGCCATGGTCACATCGTTCAATGCATCCTTTGTTGCGAGATACGGTGATTGGTAACCTACATCGAATTTGGCTTGGACAGCTTCCACCACCACAA
>JAGBUF010000317.1 GCA_017630975.1 Paraprevotella sp.
CTTTTTCATGAACAAGCGAACCTCTTCCCGTATTGATCAATATACATTCTTTTTTCATAACAGCCAATGCCTGTGCATTGATGAGTTCTTTGGTTTGCGGGGTAAGTGGACAGTTCAGACTGATAACGTCACAGGTCCTCAGCATTTCATTCATTTCTATTCTCTTGATATCCTCGCCCAATTGTTCTTGAGTTTTGGATGTCACAGCGACTACTTCCATGCCGAAGGCTATGGCAATTTTGGCTACCGCCTTTCCAATGTTTCCCAATCCCACAATACCGAAACGCTTACCGGTCAATTCTCGCAATGGAGTATCCCAATAGCAGAAATCGGTAGAGGAACACCATTCTCCTTGTCTGTTCTTTACAGTATAATGTTCCACTCTGTTGGTGATGGTCAATAGGAATGCAAATACCATTTGAGCGACTGATGGTGTGCCATAGGCAGGAATGTTGCAAACAATAATGCCACGTTCCCTTGCCGCTTCTATATCCACCACGTTATAGCCGGTAGCCAGGACACCGATATATTTCAGTGCTGGCAATTGGCAGAGGTGTTCGGCCTTGATGATTGTTTTGTTGGTCAGAATGACTTCTGCATCTTGTGCCCGTTCAATGATATCCTTGTTCTTTGTGCGTTCGTAAACGGTCAGAGTGCCCAAAGTTTCTATTTCTCTCCAAGATAAATCGCCGGGGTTAAGCGTATGTCCGTCCAATACTACTATCTTCATCAGTCGTTGTTTTTGAAATTCACTCGTTGGTAGCCCACTAATTTATCATAACGTCCACCTGTGGGACGGTGGTAGACCAATATGATGTATTCGTTTTCTGTTTCATAGAAATTGCCGTCAGTCGGACCGGAATTGCCTTTCTCGCTTCCATTGGGAACAAAGAGATAATGATAATTATAGTAACCTTGTTTCAGGAGCAGAGTGGCTTCGTACATCTGTTTTTCACGGTTGTACGACATTTTGTATGGTGCCGAAAAATGATTGTTTGTCCAAGCGCCGTTGATGTAAATATCTCCTCCGGGTATTTGAGGACTCTGCAGACTGAAATGTGTGAAGATATAGTCGCTGGTTGTCGCATTGTCGTAGTCATCACTGTTTCGTATGACGAAGGCACCATTCTGGTCTTGGTCATAGATGTAATTACGACCGGGTAAATCGGTAAAAAGGGTGGCATGATAGTACGGGTCAAACCACTGCATCAAATCAACATTCAGTGTGGGGATATGCACATCAAGTATCTCAAATTTGCGATATTCGTTGCCCGCAGGGAAAATCAATTCACGACGGTGGGTGTACTCAATTTTTTTCATCGTCTGAATGTTGGGGCGTGGGTTGAACACACAATTGTCTGTACGACGGTTTTGCATCACTACAGTTTTTAATTCACGATGTGGATCAATGATGTTTGTATTACCGTAATTGATTGAAAAATTGACTTGTTGGTGCGATTTGTTAAAATCAATATCTGTATTGGAACTGATGTTTACCCCAATGCCCACACCGGGTTCCACTATGCTGAAACATGCCACAATGACCGGTATAGGTTCATCACCCTCGTCATTGAATATAGTGACCTTGTAGTTACCGGAGATTTTAAGGGAGATGTCCTC
>JAGBUF010000040.1 GCA_017630975.1 Paraprevotella sp.
TAGTGATGTTAAACTCCCATCCCTTGTTGTTCATATCGCCAACGTTGGCGTATGCATAATGTGCGAAACCGGAGATACTTGGTACACGAAGATTACCCATCAACATATCTTTTGTAGTCTGAGTATACAAGTTGATATCCATCTTCACTCTGTTCTCCCAGAATCCGAGGTCGAATCCGACGTTCCATGTATATTTGTTTTCCCACTGCATGTTCATCAACTTCAAGTTCAACGGAGCCATTGCATTCTGTCCGAAATAGTTGGCTGCAGAACCATATTGGTTGATATACAAATAATCACGATTAGGTTGGTTACCTACCATACCCCATCCCGGACGTACAGACAACATAGACAACCACTTACGTGTTCCTTCCATCCATGGTTCGTCTACGATGTTCCAACGGGCAGAAACAGCTGGGAAGACACCCCAACGCTTACCAGGACCGAATTTGGTCGTACCGTCCATACGCGCACTCACGTCAAATACATATCTTTCTTTGAATGCATAGTGAGCAGAGAAGGTATAATACAAACTTCTCCAACGGTTGAAGTTACTTGACATACCCGGGTTGATATTACCTGCACTTGGAGCTTGAATACCATGTGGCAAACCTGCAACATTGGTATTTTGATCGCTGGATGTACCGGAAACCAATTGGAAACGTCCCATTGCCATGAATGAATGATCTTCATTCTTGAAATGAGGCTTAAATGTCAAAGTATGAGTAGTAGTGAAAGCCAAACTCTTGGATGAGCCACTACCTGCACGGCTGACACCATCGGCATTCCAAGCGTATGGAACCAAATCTCTTGGATAATAGCTGTCGGTATATGAATTGAAGATGTTCATCACCACCTTACCGTTGTAAGTCAAACGATGCTTATCATCATCAATGCCCAAGAGGTCATATTGGATTTCCAATTTCGGGTCGATTGCGTAAGTTTTATTTCTATTGACTGCATATTCTGCACTTGCCAACGGATTGACAATTCCACGTTGATCCTTCAAGCGGTCATCAGCCCATGGCATTGTATAGTAACGACCTAAAGAATTACCCTGTTGATCTTCTTCATAGATGGCCATGTTAGGCATCTTACGATATGCAATACCCAAAAGGTCGTCAGAGTTACGTTGGTTATCTGTGTATGTCAAAGCAAAGTCTGTTACCACCTTGATACGGTCGCTGACATAGTAGTCCAACATCATACGAGTTGTAAAACGGTCCAATTGCTGTTTGATGATAGAACCAGTTTCGTGGTCATAACCACCAGAAATACGGAAAGAAGCTTTCTCACCACCACCGCTGATAGAAACGAAATGGTTCTGACGCAAACCGACTTGTTTCACTTCGTCTACCCAATCAGTATTATTGTTATACATTTGCCAATGAGGGAATAACAATTGGTCTGTAATATAGTTCAACTCCTTCAAGTTGGCAGCTTCATCATTTTGTTTTGGATTGAAGTAAGCCTCCTTCAACAACATGGTATATTGGTCTCCGGTCAACAAATCCACACCGTCAGGCTGATAGGTAGCTGTCAAACGGCAAGAATAAGTCAAACGCGGTTTACCGCGCGCACCACGCTTGGTTACAATTTCAATCACACCATTTGCACCTTGTGAACCCCAGATAGCAGTTGCTGCAGCATCCTTCAATACGCTGATGCTCTTGATATCCTCAGGGTTGATGTTCAACAATTGAGCAAATTTTTCATCATTGGCTGTATTGACATCAAAATCAGTTTGGTCCACATTCCACACGTCACCGTTCACCACAATCAAGGGGTCTGAACTGGTCAAAGTAGAGATTGAAGTTGTACCACGCAAACGCATTGTAGTACCGGCACCCAAGTTACCGGAATTGGCAACGATATCCAAACCGGCGATACGTCCTTGCAACGCTTCATCCACTGA
>JAGBUF010000318.1 GCA_017630975.1 Paraprevotella sp.
GACGGAACACCTTATAACATTTACACCGACGGTTTGAAGATTTACACCACCATTGACTCACGCATGCAACAATATGCTGAAGAAGCAGTGGAAAAGCACGTGGCAGGTTATCTGCAACCGATTTTTGACAAAGAAAAAGCGAAACAATCCACGCGCCCATTCTCCAATCAGCTAACGCAAAAAGAGGTGGATCAGATTTTGGCACGCTCCATGCGACAAAGCGAACGTTATATACAGATGAAGAAATATGGAGCGAGTGATGAGGAAATAAAAAAAGCATTCAATAAACCACAGGAAATGAGTGTGTTCAGTTATCATGGTAATATTGATACTGTAATGACTCCTATGGACTCCATCAAATATTATAAAAGTTTCCTTAGATCGGGGTTCATGTGTATGGACACACAGACCGGGCATGTCAAAGCTTATGTCGGAGGTCCGAATTACCAGTACTTCCAATATGACATGGCTGGAGTAGGACGAAGACAAGTCGGTTCTACCATCAAGCCTTTCTTATATACTTTGGCGATGGAAAACGGTATGTCACCTTGTGACTTGGCACCTAATGTACAACAAACCTACCATGTGGCAGGAAAGACATGGACGCCACGTAACGCCAGTCGTAACCGTTACGGAGAAATGGTAACACTCAAATGGGGATTGGCACAATCCAACAACTGGATATCAGCCTACCTGATGAATCAACTGAGTCCTGCTGCATTAGTACGTTTGATTCATGAATTCGGAATTAACAACTTGGACATTCACCCTTCATTATCCCTCTGTTTGGGTCCCTGTGACATCTCTGTTTCGGAAATGGTGAGCGCCTATACTGCATTTGCCAACAAGGGTATTCGTGCAACTCCTATCTTCGTGACACGAATAGAAGACAACGAAGGGAATACAGTGGCTGAGTTCCAACCCAAAATGAACGAGGTTATCAGTGAAGAAAGCGCCTATAAGATGATAGTGATGCTACAAGGTGTGATGAATGGAGGTACAGGTAGCAGGATGCGAAACAAATACAATATCGATGCGGATATGGGAGGAAAAACCGGAACTACCAATCGTAACTCGGATGGTTGGTTCATCTGTTTTACTCCGTCATTATCAGCCGGATGTTGGGTGGGAGGCGAAGACCGCGACATTCACTTCAACAGCATGACATACGGCCAGGGAGCATCATCTGCTCTTCCTGTTTGCGCTCATTTCTTTGAGAAAGTATACAAAGATTCGAGTCTGGGTTATTCCGCTGAAGAAAAATTTGACATTCCGGAAGGATTTGACCCATGTGATTCAAAGTTGTCAATAGAAGAAGCACCCACTGAAGAATATATCGGTTTAGACGATATATTTGAATAATACATACATCATATAGAATATGTATGTCAAGAAAGTTCCATGACTCCTTGACATACATATTCTCTTTTCCAATCATTGACTTTCAGAACTTCACCATCGTAGGTCAATAAGTCAATATCTATTTTTACAATGCCTATCTTCTTATCTTCTGGCATTCTACCCAATCTTTTCTCTATTGCTTTCAGTTTCTGCAATATAATTTCTTTAGGCAAATCTGTTACTATTCTTGCCGTCTGGTTATAGAACGTACAAGATATGATAAAATCTACCGACTGTGTAGCATATATTGTGCTGAATTGAATATCATCAAATGCTGATGACAAATAATAACGAGCTAATGACAAGTTATTATCGGTAGGCTCATTGGTCCCTAATTCTATATAACAGATTTTCACCTTTTTTATTTGCAAAAATAAAGGGTTTTCGCATCGTATACAAAATCTTTTTGTAATTTTGTATGGTTAGCATTTAAATTTAAGAAACATGAAATTTATAGGTATTATACCAGCGAGATATGCATCTACACGTTTTCCAGCCAAACCATTGGCACTATTAGGCGGAAAACCGGTGATTCAGAGAGTGTATGAACAAGTGGTCAATGTATTGGACAGAGCGATTGTAGCCACCGATGACCAAAGAATATACGATGTAGTTAAAGGATTCGGGGGCGAAGTGGTGATGACTGATGTCAATCACAAAAGTGGTACCGACAGATGTTTCGAGGCATACACAAAATCGGGTTCTGACTTTGAAGTCATCATCAATATTCAAGGCGACGAACCATTTATCCATGCCACACAACTGGAAAGCATCAAGGAGTGTTTCAATGATGCAGACACACAAATCGCCACTTTGGTCAAACCATTTACTTGTCAAGATACATTCGCCGCTCTTGAGAATGTAAACTCCCCAAAGGTAGTTGTCAACAAAAATATGCAGGCTCTCTATTTTAGTCGTTCCATCATCCCGTATCAGAGAAACAATGAGAAGTGCGATTGGCTCAAAGGACACACCTACTATAAACACATCGGTTTATATGCATATAAAGCTGAGGTTTTGAAAGATATCACACAGTTACCTCAATCGTCTTTGGAAATTGCAGAATCTCTCGAGCAATTAAGATGGTTGGAAAACGGTTACACCATCAAGGTGGGCGTCAGCGACATAGAAACAATAGGAATAGACACACCTGAGGACCTGCAACGGGCTGAAGATTTTCTGAGCAAAACAAACTGTTAGAACACGAACGAATGAACTACCTATCAATTGTATTACTCATTGTAACGCTATACACCAACTCCTCCATCATGGCTCAAGGAGTCAAAATCGGCAACTATAAATTTAAAAATGGAGGCGAATATCAAGGCGAATTATACCGTGGTAAACCACACGGGCATGGAAAGGCCGTCTTTAAAAACGGCGACACCTATGAGGGTGAATACAAAAAAGGCAAAAGAGAAGGAAAGGGAATATACACGTTCTCTGATGGAGAAAAATACGACGGGGAATGGTTCCAGGATCAACAGCACGGGAAAGGAACGTTCTATTTCTCCAACAACAATCGTTACGAAGGTCTTTGGTTTCGCGACTATCAGCAAGGTTCGGGTACCATGTATTATCACAATGGGGATTGCTACATCGGAAATTGGAAAGAGGATAAACGTAACGGGTATGGGACTTATAATTACGCCGAGGGTGCATCATATCAAGGTGAATGGTTGAACGACGAAAAAAGTGGCAAGGGGAAATTTAAATGGAACGACGGTTCATGGTATGACGGCATGTGGCTGAACAACCAACGTAATGGTAAAGGAACCTACAATTACGCTGATGGAGACATTTATACCGGTGAGTGGATGGACGACATTCAACATGGGAAGGGCTGTTATAAATTTCATAATGGTGACATTTACGAGGGAGAATATGTACAAGGTGAAAGAACCGGGAATGGCACGTTTACTTTCTTCAACGGCAACAAGTATACCGGTGAATTTCTGAATGGAGAACAGCATGGAAAAGGCAAATTCACTTGGCATAATGGTGCCTCTTATGACGGCATGTGGAAATCCAACAAACGCGATGGTACAGGGAGATATACATGGAGTAACGGGGATTATTACGAAGGGGAATGGAAAAACGGCGAGATGAATGGCGAAGGCATACTCAGACTAAATGACGGCAACAAATTTAAGGGTCATTTCGTCAATGGCAACAAAGAAGGTCATGGTATCCTTGTAGAGGAGAATGGTACTCGCTACGAGGGCACATTCAAGAACAATGAAAAAGATGGAGATTTTGTAGTCAAGAATAAAGACGGGAAAATCATCTATAAGTGTAAGTACAAGGATGGCATCATGATCAATAAGGAAGAAGTACAATGAAAGATCTGAATTTAACACATATCACCGAAGAAGTGAAAAAGATTGCTCTTGAGGCAGGAAAATTCCTACTTGCGGAGCGTCAACACTTTGAGCTTGACAAAATTGAACAAAAGGGAGCACATGACTATGTTTCTTATGTGGATAAAAATTCGGAAAATTTGATTGTCAGCAGACTCAAATCTTTATTGCCGGAAGCCGGTTTTATAGCTGAAGAGGGTACAGGCTCGTTAGAAGAGCAAGAATTCTGTTGGGTGGTTGATCCTTTGGACGGGACCAGCAACTTCATACACAACAATGCACCATTCTGTGTAAGTATTGCCTTGAGAAACAAAAATGAAATTCTTGTTGGAGTAGTGTATGAATGTACACGAAATGAATTATTTTGGGCAAACAAGGAGAGTAAGTCTTATATGAACGGGAAGGAGATTACTGTGAGTCAACAATCAAACATGGACCAAGCATTTATTGAATTGGGGTTTCCTTATAATGCAGAAGGCTACCGTACCTTTGTACTGAAAATGATTGAAGATTTATATGGCCATGTTGGTTGTCTTAGATTAATGGGGTCGGCTGCTGCAGAAATTTGCTATGTAGCAGCAGGACGTTTTGATGCCCGTATAGAGGGCTTTATTGGTCCATGGGATATTGCTGCCGGAAATATTATCCTTCAACAAGCTGGAGGGAAGATGACTGATTTTAGTGGTAATACCGACCATCTTGATGGCAAAGAAGTATTTGCATCAAATGGGCGTATTCATAATGACTTATTGACCATCATACAAAAACATAAAAAACATATCAAAGCATAGTCTTGATAAGAATACAAATACTA
>JAGBUF010000319.1 GCA_017630975.1 Paraprevotella sp.
ACATCCGTCCCCTCACGGTATTGGGATCTTGAATTTCTTGTCAAGATAATATTCTGTTGTTTGAACACATAATGTACCAACCCGGAACAATCAAATCCGTATTTGGGGCTCATGGCTCCATAACGATAAGGCAAACCGATGTATTTCTTTGCTATGTTGATGATGTCGTCTGCCGTTACCGTCACAGCAACACTATCCACCGACACCTGAAGGGTATCAGTCGCCAATGCCCGTTGCTGACACCACCCGAATACGATGACAAGAAGTAATACGACGCGTTTCAAACCAACTATAACTTAATCCAAAGACTTAACGCACTACTACCATCGTAGCACCAAATCCATACTCACGGAACGAAGCATCCTGCCAGGTACAACCCTTATACACACGCTTCAGTTCTTTGATAATCTCATTGCGCAAAACACCTTCGCCCTTGCCATGGATGAACACAATCTTTTGTCCTTTGTTCTTGATATTCTCATCCATCACTCTGCGGAACTCACGCAACTGACAATCCAGCATTTCCTTATTGCTCAGTCCGTTGGTATTATCCAGTAGCTCATGGATATGCAAGTCCACTTCTAAAAGATGGTTTTGCTTCGCTTCTTTACGAGCTGGTTGACGTTCCTGACGCTCATCCACTCTCTTCTTCAACAACGCCTCTTTCATCTGCTCTGCATTTACGAACACGCTGCGAACCGGTACATCATCCTTCACCACATCATACACCAATGCATCTTCCTCAAAAAAGTCGGATGCCTTGAAAGTATGCAATTTATAGAACTTCACGGTATCTATACGCAGTTCTACATTCATTGCGGGTTTCAGCGCAAAGGTCTTGTCCTGTTTATAAGCCATACATTGCACACAGACACGTTCCATATCATTCAGTTCAGAACGCTCAAACTCCTCCATGAACAACTTGGTGTTCGGTTCTACCACCCCTTGAAAACGGACACGCCATGCCGCACCTTCTGCACTCATATACAGGAAATTCAGGTAATAGTTACTATCATTCACCAAATAAGCCTCAAAAGCTGTTGTTAACATCTCCTTCGGGTTCATCGGCACAAATGCCAATAACACATTCAGCTTGTCACCCTCCTTACGCTCCAATGGTTTCGGCACGAAAGTAACCGGACGTTCATCGTCCTTTTCATGACTATTTACACCCTGTCCCGACAGTTTTTTCTTATCATGCGTACCGGTATTTACCTTTGCAATATTATAGTCATTGGTATCTATCACTACACACTCACGCACCGGCATCGGAATATCAAAACCATCAGCATCTTGTACCAGCACCGTATCTTTATCCTTGAAACCACTGACGATACCACCGCCGACTTCGCTTAAAAACCTTACTTTATCTCCTATTTTCATAGCTTTACTTTTTTGTTTCGGCAAAGATAGGTAAATTTGCACAACCTTAAAAGGTATCAGCATGGAAGAAACCAAACATCTGCAAATAAAAGATTTCAGTTATGAACTGCCCGACGAACGCATAGCTAAGTTTCCATTGGCACAGCGCGACAGTTCAAAACTCCTTATATATCATAAAGGAGAAGTGAGCGAAGACAGTTTTTCGGCATTGCCGGCACATCTGCCACAAGGCGCACTGATGGTTTTCAATAACACCAAAGTGATTCAGGCACGACTTCATTTTCGCAAGGAGACAGGAGCGCTGATAGAAGTCTTTTGTTTGGAACCCATTGCACCTCACGACTATGTACTAATGTTCCAACAAACACGTCAATGCAGTTGGCTCTGCCTTGTCGGTAATCTAAAGAAATGGAAAGGTGGAGAACTGACTCAAAGAGTGGAAGTCAACGGACAAAATATTACGCTTAAAGCCACTCGAGGAGAGAGCAAAGGCACCAGCCACTTGATTCATTTTGAATGGGACAGTACCTCTATCACATGGGCAGAAATTTTAGAAGCTGTTGGCGAATTGCCTATACCGCCCTACTTAAACAGGGACACACAAGAGAGTGACAAGACTACCTACCAAACTGTTTATTCAAAGATTAAAGGCAGCGTAGCTGCTCCTACAGCCGGACTTCACTTTACAGAAAGAGTTCTATACGACATTGACCGAAAAGGAATTGAACGTGAAGAAGTGACACTTCACGTAGGTGCAGGGACTTTCAAACCGGTCAAGAGCGAAGAAATCGCCGACCACGAGATGCATACGGAATATATCAGCGTGGCTCGTAGCACCATTGAAAAGTTATTGGCACATGGCGGAGAGTGCATCGCTGTAGGAACCACCTCCGTTCGTACTCTGGAAAGTTTGTATTACATCGGTGTCATCCTGAGCGAACACCCCGACGCCACCGAGGAGGAACTGCATGTCAAACAATGGATGCCTTACGAGTATGCTGAACGGGCTCAACAAGATGCTCTTACCACAGAACAAGCCTTACAGTTGGTACTGGACTATATGAACAGGAATGACTTGCCGGTGTTGCACACCAGTACGCAAATCATCATTGCACCGGGATATG
>JAGBUF010000041.1 GCA_017630975.1 Paraprevotella sp.
GCACAGGTATTGTTCGTGATATCCGTTTGGAGGTGTACAATAAAGTGTTGCGTTTGCCATTGAGCTTTTTCTCCGAAGAGCGTAAAGGTGACATCATCGCACGTATGACAGCAGATGTACAGGTGGTAGAGAATTCTTTGACCAGCTCCATTGATATGTTGATTCGTAATCCGATAACATTGGCCATTTATTTCTTTACATTGTTTGCTGTCAGTTGGCAATTGACCTTGTTTGTGCTGTTGGTCCTTCCTTTTGCCGGTTGGATTATGGGCATTGTTAGCCGTAAATTGAAGAGTCAGTCCATTGCCGCGCAAGGACAATATGGAGACATCATGGCACAATTGGACGAGACGTTGGGTGGTTTGCGTATCATTAAAGCATTTATAGCGGAAACAAAGATGGCAGAACGCTTCAGAAAAATCAATGATGGTTTCCGTTCAGCGATGAATGCCATGGTGATACGACAGACTTCTGCACATCCCATGAGTGAGTTTTTGGGAACAAGTGTGATTGTTATCGTATTGTGGTTTGGTGGCTATTTAATTTTGAGTCAGAATTCTCCTATTGATGCGGCAACATTCATCTTCTATATGGTAATTCTTTACAGCATCATTAATCCATTGAAAGAGTTTTCAAAGGCTTTCTATAATATTCCGTTGGGATTGGCAAGTATGGACCGTATTGATAAGATTCTCAAGGCAGAGAATCCGATAAAGGAGCCCGAACATCCGGAACCATTGGATGAATTTACTACAGAACTGGAATTCCGTGACATTTCATTCAGCTATGTAGAGGGTCGTGAAGTATTGAAGCACATCAATTTGAAGGTGCAGAAAGGAAAAACCATTGCATTGGTGGGACAATCCGGTTCCGGCAAATCTACAATGGTGGACTTAGTGCCTCGTTATCATGATGTTAGTCAAGGCGAGTTGTTAATTGATGGTAAGAATGTCAAGGATGTTTCTATCACTTCTTTGCGATCGTTGATAGGAAATGTGAATCAAGAGGCCATTCTTTTCAATGATACCTTCTACAACAACATTACGTTTGGAGTGGAGAATGCCACCATGGAACAAGTAATAGAAGCTGCAAAGATTGCCAATGCGCATGATTTTATCATGGAGTCAGAGAAAGGGTATGACACAATGATAGGTGACCGAGGTGGTCGTCTGTCAGGTGGTCAGCGTCAGCGTGTCAGCATTGCCCGTGCTATTTTGAAGAATCCTCCCATTTTGATTTTGGATGAGGCTACATCGGCTTTGGACACAGAATCCGAACGTTTGGTACAAGAGGCTTTGGAGCGTTTGATGAAGTCACGCACGACTATTGCCATTGCCCACCGTTTGAGTACCATCAAGAATGCCGATGAAATCTGTGTCCTTTATGAAGGCGAAATTGTAGAGCGTGGCACACACGAAGAGCTCATCGCATTAGATGGATATTACAAGAAACTGAATGATATGCAAACCTTATAAAGTCTGGAATGAAGATTTTAGTCGGAAATAATCATCTACAACGGACGGGAGGTACCGAAAATTATACATTTGCATTGGCTGTAGAATTACAGCGCTTGGGGCATGAAGTGGAATATTTCGCTTTTGAGAGAGGCGAGGTTGCTGAAAGGTTGGAGGAATTGGGTGTCCATTTTATGTCGCAGGATAGTTATGATTTGATTTTGGTCAACCATAATACAGTGGTTGAACGCCTATGTACTTATGGTTTTATTATACAGACTTGTCATGGTGTTTTTCCGGCGTTGGAACAACCCTCTCCTTTGGCGGATAGGCATGTCAGTGTAACTCCCGAGATTAAGGATCATTTGGATAGTCTTGGTGTAGAAAGCGGGGTACTTTATAATGGTATTGATTGTACACGATTTGCACCTTATACCCCCATCTCTCCCCGATTGACCACAGTGTTATCTTTGTCGCAATCCGATGATTTGAATCGTTTCCTTAATAGATGTTGCAGGAAAATGAACATCAAGTTTCTTTCATGTAACAAATTTACCGACAATGTTTGGGAGATAGAGAAGAAAATCAATGAGGCTGACTTGGTGGTGGGAATTGGCCGGTCGGTATACGACGCTATGGCATGTGGTAGATGTGTAATCTCATTCGATTGCAGGAGATATATGAAAATGGCTATCGGTGATGGCTATTTGAATAAGGATAATTTTAACACCGCGATTTATCATAATTGTTCAGGAAGAGGGTTACGTAAAACCTTTACGAAAAAGGAATTTATACAGGAATTGAAGAAATATAACCCTGAGGATGGTGTTTGGGCGCGCGAGTATGCGTTGGAGAATCTGAATATGGCTCACTCTGCAAAATATTATTTGTCATTGTTTGAGGAGTATTATGAATGTCAGCATGATGCTGAGAAAGCATTATTGCAGAAAACAAGGTTAATGAGTAATATCCTGGCAGGTAAATTAGATGTGATCAATTCACTGCAGAATGATATTTTGCGTTTGGCTAAGAAGAAACGGAAATATTTGAATATTATAAAAATAATAGGAATCTTGTTGGCTGTTCTATTGGTTTTCTTTTTTGTTATGCTTTTCGCATAGTTGCTATTTCCTTTTCTTGATTTTCTTTGTTACGAGTCTATACCATAGTGTTTTGTAAAGAAGTTTGTAGCATTTAGAATTTTTGTTGTCTTTGCACAATTGTAGAATCAGCTTTATGATAGGTTTCAATTGGACATAGTCATCTTTGATAAGGCTCTTGATATAATGGTAGTCTTTTAGAGTAAGGTCTTTGATTTTCCTATACTCTGCCTTTTTTTCCATCTTTTTTTCTATGCATTTTCTTCTATTTAAAAGTTTTTTGAACTTTGTTTTGCTGATTACCTTAGGACTATTGACCATCTTTCTGTAAAGTTCGTCAGAGTAAACAGTCATATCTATAACATCGGTATATTGTTTGATAAAAGAAAATGATTGTTTGCCTGAGCAGTAAACCTTGTCAAACAAATGGAGATTACCTATTGTGTTTATATCCTTTTGGAGCTTTTTATCATTATAGTTGCCATCATGACACCACAGCAGTTTTGTGGAGTCACATTCAGGATAAATCTTGATGAGATGACTTGTATTCAAAGTGTTAAAGACAACTACATTGAAATTCTTTAAGAATGTGGTGTATTTCCCCTTGGATTGCTGTGCGTGATAGGCAAAAGCCGGATCTATCATCCAATGGATGCCGGTCTCCTTTATTTCTTTTTCTGCTGTTCCTCCACACAAAGCCAATATATATGGAAAGTGCCCTTCATTTTTCAAGTATGATGCGAAATGAACTAGTGAGCGGGTTGCTTCGGAATCCTTCAATTGGTCGTGTATTAGAAGTACGGATTTGCCGTCACCCATTTTATTAGTGACATATTGGAGATCAGCATCTGTGATTAAGTCTTTGTCTTCCAAAATTGTCGATGCTATTGGCACAAAAAAATCGTTACCAAACAACTCATGGAAAACAAGTGGCGCTACTTTCGAGAGTTTGACATTGAGATGGTTATTGGCCAAGTATGCTTTTGTTGAAAAAGATGAGGATGGGTTTTTCCCTTGCCTCCAACCATAATAAACATAGTGGGCTTCGGGCATGATACCATGAATGGAATCCTTGTACTCCCTTATGTAGTATTCACGATCAAAGAATGGAGATTTTTTCAAAAGTTGAACTTGAAAATAGATATCGTTTGTTTGATCGTTCTCTTGGTTTAAAAGTCCCTTGATAGATTTGAAGAATAAAGGTCCGTATAGTTTATATTTTTTAACGTTGTTGTTGTTATTGTACGACGATTTGTGCATACGCCAGAAGGTCAGGTTTTCCGGAATATAATAAAGGTCGTTGTCCTTCAGTATTTGTGTGTACAACCACATGTCCAGCCATGCTGGAATGGTGCTGTCGTAGTTTAATTCCTTGAGCTGTTCGGTCCTTATCATGACCGTAGAGAATGTCGGTATGTAGTTGATGGTTTGTGTGATGTCAAGATGGTTCCAACCCGGTTTCAGGTATTCTTTCAGTTGAGCGAAATAACTGTTGTATGAATCAATGGTAGCTTGATCGCCAAACAATTCCAAATCGTTGGAGATAATTTGGACGTCTTGATACTGGTTGATCACTTCTACCTTCTTTTCCAAATGTTGTGGATGCCAATAGTCGTCACTCTCGCAGAATGCTACAAATTCTCCTTTTGCTTTGCTGATACCTAATTGGAGGGTGGTTGCCAGACCCTTGTTGACATTGTTCTCGTGCGTGTATAGATAGACATTATCATACTTTTGCGTGTATGTAGTAATGACTTCTACAGATTTGTCTTTTGAACCATCGTCAACAACGATGACCTCATAGTTCTTATAGGTTTGTGCCAACAGCGAATCAAGCGTTTCTATAATAAGATTTTCATAGTTATAGCTTGCTACGATGATACTAATCAGAGGGTCTTTTGTTGTTGAGGATGTCATAAATTGAAAAATCATAATCTGTCTACAAAGGTAATTGTTTAACTTTTATTAAAGAATGATATACTAAAAAACATTGTATTTTTCCTTACTTTTGTCAAATATAATAAAATTAAATCTAATATAATATGAAAAGGACTTTGTTGGGAATGTTTATGGCATGTTTGTCTTTGACAATCATTGCACAAACAGGAAAGGAATTGGCATTTCAAAAATGGGCATTGACACCTCCGATGGGTTGGAACTCTTGGGATTGTTTCGGCCCGACCGTCGTTGAAGATGAAGTGAAAGCGAATACCGATTATATGGCAGAAAAACTGGCTGCTTATGGTTGGGAGTATGTTGTGGTGGATATCCGTTGGTTTGTGGAGAATGATAAGGCAGGAGGATATAATCAAACCAATCCGATTTATGTGTACGATGAGTACGGTCGTTATACTCCGGCTTTGAATCGTTTCCCATCAGCAGCAAATGGTGTTGGATTCCGAGCTTTGGCAGATTATGTTCACAGTAAAGGTCTGAAGTTTGGTATTCACTTGATGCGTGGATTGCCGAAGATTGCTGCCGAGAAGAAACTACCTGTAAAAGGGACAAATGGCATTACATGTGATATGATTGCCAATAATGATTCGGCATGTACATGGTTGCGCGACAACTATAAGGTGGATTGTACAAAACCAGGTGCACAGGAATACTACAATTCTTGTTTTGAATTGTATGCCGAATGGGGAGTGGATTTTGTGAAGATTGACGATTTGGCACGTCCTTATCATACGGGCGAGATAGAAATGATACGCAAGGCGATTGATCACTGCGGTCGTCCTATCGTGTTGAGTATTTCACCGGGAGAAACACCATTGGGTGAGGTAGAGCACGTAAAGAATCATGCCAACATGTGGCGTACGGTAGATGACTTTTGGGATAACTGGAGTCAGTTGAACTACCAGTTCCAAGTTTGTGCCAAGTGGGCGCCGCATATTGCTGCCGGAACGTGGCCGGATGCAGATATGTTGCCATTGGGAAAAATTAGTATCCGTGGTGAACGTGGTGCAGAGCGATGGACACAGTTTACACGTGATGAGCAATATACAATGATGAACTTATGGACGATATTCAAATCTCCGTTGATGTTTGGTGGCGATTTGCCACAAAACGATGCAGCAACAGATTCGTTATTGACCAATAGGGATGTGTTGTACATGCACCATTATTCACAGAGCAACCGTCAACATAGTCGTGTGGATAATCAGATCATTTGGGCAGCAGACGACCCGGCTAATGGCGATAAGTTCGTAGCCTTGTTCAATACCGGTGGTTCCGACTTTGTTAATCCGAAGAATGCTTTATGGAGGAGCGGTACCATATCTTATTTGACAACTGGTTATGCAACGGATGCTGAAGTGCAGATTCCAGAAGGAAGCCGTCAATTGGCATTGGTGGTGACAGACGGTGGTGACGGTTATGATTGCGATCATGCTGATTGGATTAATCCTGTCGTTGAGTTAGAGAATGGAACAAAAGTATATCTCACAACAAAAACATATTTACGTGGAACTGTCGGTTGGGGGTCAATCGGTGTGAATAAGAATCTGAATGGTGGTACTTTGTCTATAGACGGAAATCAGTTCAGCAATGGATTTGCGGTGCATGCCAATTCCATCTTGTTGTTTGACCTTCCGGAAGGTGCTGTGAAGTTTACCGCACATGCGGGTATCGACAACACCGGTAGTGATCAAGGTAGTAAGTCTTCTGTAGAATTCATGGTCTTCAATGAGGATCCCACATTGCGTACGGAAACGACAGATCAATGGAATGGAGGTAATGTTACCATTAAAATTGATCCAGACAAACAAGTAGCTTGTAGCGGTTTTATCGGTAAGAAAGGTAATCAGCGGGCAGAAATCGTGGCTGATATTACAGGTTCCCAGAAACTATATCTGGTAGTGACTAATGGAGGTGATGGTTTGAGCTATGACCATGCCGATTGGGCAAATCCCGTTTTAGTGGATAAGGATGGAAATGAGGTGTCTTTGACCACTTTCAATTGGGATGCCAATCCTGTAAATGGTTGGAATGCTCCCAAAAAGAACACCAATAACGATGGCGGTAAAATTACCATAGAAGGAGTTGTTTATGACAAAGGTTTCGGAGTGAATGCGCCATCGATGTTGACTTTTACCTTGCCTGAAGGACATGAGTATGTACAGTTCAAGTCGGTTGTGGGTTACGACGATGACGTAAAGAGTGCTTCGTCGGGAGTCTCTATGGAGTTCCGTGTGTTTACGCAAGATCCAGCTCCGGGTATTTCTGAGCCCATTGCATTGGATTTGAGAACGTTGGGATTTGCCGAAGGACAGGCTTGTCAAATTACTGAAATGTGGAAAGGTGTGAATATGGGAACATTCAAAAATGCAGAATTTGCACCGGAGATTAGGTCGCATGCCAGTGGCTTGTATCGCATCACGGCAGTTGAGCGTGTGCAAGATGCATCGGTAAGTATAGATGTTCCAGCTGGGACAAAAGTTTCCGGCGAACCATTTGATATCACAATCAATGTAGTCGGTGGAGCTACTGAAGGTGCTTATGTGCAAGTGTTGGCCGACAATAAGATTATAGGAAACATGCCGGTGGAAGCTGATGGCTCAGTAGATTTTACTTGCGTGTTGTATGGTGGCGAACATCAATTGCAAGCCAAGTATAGTGGAACAACTTTGGTTGGAGCAACAGTCTCTGAAGTAGTGAGTATAACAGTAGAAGGTGCTGGTGAGGACTTAACATTGCTACAGCAACGTTTGCAAAGTCTTTTGAATGACGCCAATGCAATTGACCAAACAAAGATAGCAGGTGCGACTAGAGCACCATTGGTTGATGCTGTTGCAGTAGCTACTCCTATAGAGGGGAAAAGTAAGTCCGAATTAGAAAACTCAATCTCAGTGTTGCAAACTGCAATAGACGATGCTCGTTTGTCAATGACAGCGATGGCGAATCTTCAAACTACAATAAGTGAAGCGACGGTTTTTCTCTCAGCCATCGGTGAGTCTGACGCA
>JAGBUF010000320.1 GCA_017630975.1 Paraprevotella sp.
GGAAGAAGTCAGCAAACAAATCTGCTATCGTTTCCAAAAGGCCATCGTTTCCACATCCGCCAACATCAGCGGTGAACCTGCTCCTGGTAATTTCCAGGAGATTTCCGAAGAAATAAAAAATGCAGTGGACTATATCGTTTCAGCGCGCCGTAAAGAAAAAACAAAGGCACATCCAAGCAGCATCATTAAATTGGGATGCGATGGAGAAGTGAAAATCATCAGGAAATAATTCCTATAGCAATGGATTCAATAAAAAGCAAATTCACCTTTTTTGAGCGATTGTTCCTATGGCGTCGCATGAACTTCAGCGAGAGAAAATTCGTCCTGATGATCAGTTTTGTCGTAGGTGTACTGACAGCTTTTGCCGGTCTGTTGCTGAAATGGCTCATCCATCAAATTCAATACGTACTGACGCACCATTTCAATATCGAAGGTTCCAACCCTTTGTATTTGGTTTATCCCGTCATCGGTATCTTCCTGACCGGACTGTTCGTACGCTATATTGTCAAAGATGACATCAGCCATGGTGTGACAAAAATATTATTTGCCATTTCCAAGAAGCAAAGTAAAATAAAGGCCCACAACACCTGTTCAAGTTTGATTGCCAGTGCCATCACCATCGGTTTCGGAGGTTCGGTCGGTGCTGAAGCTCCTATCGTACTGACAGGTTCAGCCATTGGATCGAACTTAGGTCGCTTATTTAGTATCAACAGTAAGACACTGATGTTGTTGGTGGGCTGCGGTGCAGCCGGGGCTGTTTCCGGTATATTCAAGGCTCCCATTGCCGGTCTTGTCTTTACCCTTGAAGTACTGATGATCGACCTGACCATGGCGTCATTACTGCCTTTATTGATATCTTGCGTTACCGCTGCCGGAATTACCTTTGCCATCTCCGGAACCGGTTCTGTATTTGAGTTCCACTTGCAAGATGCGTTTATGGTCAACAAGATACCGGCATATATTTTCCTTGGCATCTTCTGCGGTCTCGTTTCCCTCTATTTTACACGCACGATGAACTCATTGGAAAACATCTTCCGCAGATACTCAAACCCTTATGTCAAACTGGCTATAGGCGGCATGATGTTGAGCATATTGATTTACTTGTTCCCATCACTATATGGCGAAGGTTACGACCTCATTCACCTGTTACTCAACGGTGATGGTCCTAAGGAATGGAACACATCTATGGACCGTTCATTGTTTTATGGACATGAAAACCTGTTATTACTGTACCTGAGTTTGGTAGTCATCTTCAAGGTTTTTGCATCAACCGCAACAAACGGTGGTGGCGGATGTGGTGGTATTTTCGCACCCAGTTTGTTCTTAGGCTGTATCTCAGGATTCATCTTCTCACGCATTTGGAACATTTACAATTGTTTGAACATCCAACTCCCGGAAAAAAACTTCGCATTGATTGGTATGGCAGGTCTGATGAGTGGCGTGATGCATGCACCACTGACGGGCATCTTCCTCATTGCCGAACTGACAGGCGGTTATGCACTATTTATGCCATTGATGATAGTATCGGTATGTTCATACCTGACCATCATCGCTTTCGAACCGCATAGCATCTATTCCATGCGACTGGCAAAGAAAGGACAATTGCTCACGCACCATAAGGATCGTTCTATCCTTACATTGATGAGCATGGATACGGTCATTGAGAAATATGAAGAATATCTACATGCTGAAATGGACCTCGGCGATTTGGTCAAAACCATCTCCAGCTCACGTCGTGATGTATTTCCGGTCGTGGACCACCAGCATAGATTGGTAGGTATTTTGTATCTGGACAATGTGCGCCCCATCATGTTCCGTCAAGAGTTATACCACCGATTCAAGATTGCAGAACTGATGAGTGAACCGGTGGCGCGCTTGAGCATCAACGACTCAATGGATGTCGTACTCATCACATTCGACAAGACCAATGCCTGGACATTACCTGTAGTGGATGGAGAAGGCATCTTTATGGGATTTGTCAGAAAATCACACGTACTGACCAATTATCGTAAAACACTGGCTGATTTTTCAGACGAATAAAACATATATCACATATGAATAAGGAAGATTTACGCATCGTCTATATGGGCACACCTGAGTTTGCTGTGGAAAGTCTCAAGTGCCTGGTAGAAGGCGGATACAATATCGTGGGTGTCGTTACCATGCCTGACAAACCAATGGGACGCCACCAGGATGTACTGCAACCCAGTGCAGTCAAGCAATATGCAGTGGAACAAGGATTGAAAGTACTGCAACCGGTCAATTTGAAAGATGAATTTTTTATTGAGGAACTTCGTTCGTTACAAGCGGACTTACAAATTGTCGTGGCATTTCGTATGTTGCCCGAAGTGGTATGGAACATGCCAGCAATGGGTACGTTCAACCTTCACGCTTCTTTACTGCCCCAATACAGAGGTGCAGCCCCTATCAACTGGGCTGTTATAAATGGAGACACGGAAACAGGTATCACTACGTTCTTCCTACAACATGAAATCGATACCGGCGAGGTGATTCAACAAGTACGCATCCCTATTGCCGACACAGACAATGTCGGCATCGTTCACGACAAACTGATGGCTTTGGGCGGTAAACTGGTGACAGAAACGGTAGATAATATCCTTATCGGAAACATACGCCCTATACCGCAGGAAAAGATGATGACGAGCGAACCCTTACGACCGGCTCCTAAAATATTCAAGGACACATGTAAAATCAATTGGGACCAACCCGTAAAGAAGGTGTATGATTTCATTCGCGGACTTTCACCATACCCTGCCGCATGGACAGAGATGAAAGACACAAGCGGAAAAAGTTATACGTTGAAAATATACGAGACAGCAAAGGAATTATGCCAGCACAACGACCCTAATGGTTTACTTGTCAGTGATGGGAAAACATATCTAAAAGTAGCCCTTCAAGATGGTTATCTGCAGCTCAAACAGATACAGCTCGTCGGCAAGAAAAGAATGTCGGTTGAAGACTTCCTAAGGGGTTTTAGAATCACAGAAGAACTGAATATAAATTAAAGGATAATGATGTAAAAAGCGATACTTTTTACATCATTATCACATTATAAGTCACTCAAGTAAAACCACCTTAGCCGAGCGATTATCTTTTCCACTCATAGTCACACCAACAGGTGCACCCGAAAGTATCGCTCCATCCATTATGTAAAATTTTCTGCCTTGCAATTCTATGTAATCTCCGGTAGCACCTTCGTCCGTCAGTTCTACTGCAGCAGCAAGATGTCCTGGATAATAAACAAGAATACATTCCAATTGTAATAAGTCACGCACAATGCGTGCCAACAAAATAGAACGGTCTTCGCAGTCACAATAGGGGTAATACAATGATTCTTCTGGGAAAAACGAACGATCATGTCCCCAAACCTTGTCGTCATACTCATACTTAAGAGCAGTCTGTACCCAATTGAGGATATAATTTACAGCCTCTAATTGTCCCATATTTGAAATTTTATTCTTCATGGGATCATAAAACTGATATCTTATGCCCTGTGGCATGGGCATATTTGCATACATTGCCCATCTCGTTACAAAATTGTCACCGAGACTTGATGACGGATAGGAAGAATAGAAATCTAATCTATTCTTGTTTGATGATATAGGACTTAGCAAAGATTTGTGGTGTGTTGATTTATAAATGAGAGAAAGTACATCATCAAACAATGGTTCTTTATCAATCATCAGTGAAAGGGATTTTTCCTGAGGAAATGAAGCTTCACATATATATAAACTTGATGGCAGTGCTTCTATACCATAGTACGACACACCGTCTAATTGATAATATGGCACACCGTAAATATGATGTTCACTGGCATATAGCATATATAA
>JAGBUF010000321.1 GCA_017630975.1 Paraprevotella sp.
GACGTTCAAGATGACAATAGGGTTCAAATATAGTCCCAATTGTTTCCAAGTGATAATCTCAAGTAATTCTTCCATGGTGCCACATCCCCCGGGCAGCGCAATGACACCATCCGATAGTTGTGCCATTGTCTGCTTGCGGGTGTGCATATCTTTGGTTTCAATCAGTTCGCTCAGATTCGGGTGGTGCCATCCTTGCTCCACCATAAAATGGGGGATAACGCCGGTTACTTTTCCACCACCGGAAAGGCAACCATCAGCACATGCCTTCATGAGCCCCAAATTGCCTGCTCCATTGATAAGCCTCATGTTTTTTTGAGCTAACAACAGACCTAATTCACTTGCTGTTTCAAAATAAATATCGGCTACTTGAGTGCTGGAGGCAGCGTATACGCAAACGGATTGAATGGTATTCATCATTTTAAAGGTTGAAAACAGCTTTGATTTTCTCTACATAGTCCAATTTTTCCCAAGTGAAGAGCTCTACTTCCATGGTCTTTGTTGGTAGATAGCGGCTATGGAATGTTTTTACCACTTTTTGGGGTGCTCTACCCATGTGTCCGTAGGCAGCAGTCTCCTCATAGATGGGTTTACGAAGCTGTAAGCGGTCTTCAATAGCTTTTGGGCGCAAATCAAAGATTTCATCGATTTTTTTTGCGATTTCACCATCAGTCATATTGACGTTGTTACGTCCATAAGTGTTGACATAAATATTAACGGGGCGCGCCACTCCGATGGCGTAGCTCACTTGTACTAACATTTCATCCGCTATTCCTGCTGCTACCATATTTTTGGCAATATGGCGAGCGGCATAGGCAGCTGAGCGGTCTACCTTAGAAGGGTCCTTGCCGGAGAATGCTCCTCCGCCATGTGCACCTTTGCCTCCATAGGTGTCAACAATAATCTTTCGACCTGTAAGACCGGTATCACCATGAGGTCCGCCAATCACGAATTTACCGGTAGGATTCACATGATAGGTGATGTGCTCGTCAAAAAGTCGGAGAACTTCGGGGTTGTGAATTTCTGCAATGACACGGGGCATCAGGATGTTGATGACGTCCTTGCGGATCGTGTCCAACATCTGTAGGTCTGCCTTCTCCTGATTGCCGTCATGAGCGATAATGAATTCGTCATGTTGGGTCGATACGACAATCGTGTCTACGCGTATCGGTTTCCCGTTGTCATCATATTCTATGGTAACTTGGCTCTTCGCATCCGGACGCAGGTAAGTCATTTCTTTTCCTTCATGGCGAATATCAGCCAAAACACGAAGAATCTTATGGCTGAGGTCGAGTGACAAAGGCATGTAGTTTTCTGTTTCATTGGTGGCATAACCGAACATCATACCTTGGTCGCCTGCTCCTTGATTCATAGGGTCTTGGCGTTCTACACCTCGGTTGATGTCAGCACTTTGCTCATGAATGGCAGAGAATACACCACAACTTTCGGCTTCGAATTTATATTCTGCTTTGGTGTATCCAATTCGGCGGATGGTGCGGCGTGCAATCTCTTGCAAGTCAACATAAGCTTCTGATTTCACTTCGCCGGCTACTACAACTTGCCCGGTTGTTACCATCGTTTCGCAAGCCACTTTTGAGTCTTTGTCAAAAGCCAACAATTCATCAAGTACGGCATCTGAAATTTGGTCTGCTACTTTGTCAGGATGTCCTTCGGACACCGACTCTGAAGTAAATAAATATCCCATTTTCTTTTAAATGTTAAATAATTAATAAATAAAGAATGGGGATTGTTGGGAAGGAATGCGTCCAGTCACAAACTAACTGTATTTAGCATTTTTTACTGTGGTTGCAAGCTGCCCAAATCTATCCACATTTATTTTTCTGATGGCAAAGTTAATGAGTTTTTTTAAAAGAAATGGGATTATAGGTCTTTTTATTCGGATTTTCTTTGTTTTTCCGTTGTTTATTACCTATTTTTGAGCAGATAAAGAGCATGTTAAATTTAAATCTTTTGATATGAACAAGTTTTTTTACAAATGTTTATGGGCGCTGTCTATGATGGTATGTGCTACCTCGGTGGCAGTTGGGCAAATAGAGATTAATCTTGACGCCGGCAGTCGTGGTCCTAAAATAGGGAACACCCATTATGGTATATTTTTTGAAGAAATCAACCATGCCGGTGATGGTGGTTTGTATGCTGAGTTGATTCATAATCGCTCGTTTGAGGACAATGCTTCATTTCCTGACAGATGGGCAACAGTCGGCAATGCTACACAAACACTGGTTGCCAATGATTTGTTGAATGCTGTTCAAACTCGCGCTTTGAAATTGACGCTGACCGGTGCCGGCAGCGGTGTCCGCAATGAAGGTTTCTGGGGCATCAATGCTGTGAGCGGGCGTACTTACAAGTTCAGTTTCTGGGCAAAGAGTGATGCCGGATACAATGGCACTCTGACCGTTGGTCTGCAAACCGAAGGAGGCAATTCGTTGGGTGCAGAATCTGTAAACGTGAACCTCAATGGTGAATGGACAAAAATCACGGGTGAATTCACTGCTACGGGCAGCAATGCCGTCGCATGGTTCTCACTGACCGGTAGTAAGGCAGGCGAAATCACCATCGACGTAGTGAGTCTTTTCCCACCTACCTACAAGGATAGAGAAAACGGTTGTCGTATTGACCTGGCAGAGAAACTTGAAGCCATACATCCTTCTTTCGTTCGCTTTCCCGGTGGTTGCTATGTGGAGGGAGAGTGGCGCAATGGCAAGACCAACCGCTTTGAATGGAAGAACACCATCGGTCCCATTGAGGAACGTCCGGGACACTACTGCGTAAACTGGAACTACAACGTGAGCGATGGTTTTGGCTTCCACGAAATGCTGCAGCTCACCGAGGATTTGAATGCAGAACCCCTCTTCGTGGTAAACATGGGTATGGGACATGGTTGGATGGTGCCCTATGATGAGATAGATGAGTTCATAGACGAGGCACTTGATGCCATTGAGTACTGCAACGGTGATGTTACCACCGAGTGGGGTGCCAAGCGTGCTGCCAACGGACATCCCGAACCCTTCGGTCTGCGTCTGATAGAAATCGGTAACGAAAACTATAACTTTACCTCAGAGGGAAACAATGATCAAAGTGACCATTATGCCGAACGCTATATCCAATTCTACAATGCCATCAAGGCC
>JAGBUF010000322.1 GCA_017630975.1 Paraprevotella sp.
ACATTATCGGTGATGTATAACCTTAAAAAGAGCATTTATTGTGTATTATTGGTCAAAAAGTCAGTACTTTAGATAATATTTGTTGAATAAAATCTAAAATATAGTTCATTATATTAGTTCATTAGGATTATAAATTTACATTTGTGGTATACAATAACAATTTAGAAAGATAAAAATCAAAAAGATAAAAATTAAGAATTTTAAATTTAAAATATAGTTTTACTTTTATAGTAGGAATAAAAAAGATTATTTATCTTTGTAAACGAAAATATTCCCCTATTTTGAGGGTATATGGCATATTAAATACACGATCAAATGAAAGATAGAATTTTGCAAATTATGAAAATGGAGAATATGAGCCAGCAGGACTTTGCGCGTGCATCGGAAGTTTCTCCAGCAACATTGTCAAATATTTTCAACGGTAAGACTAATCCTACCAATAACCACGTCACAGCTATTCATCATAAATTTCCGAATATAAGGACAGAATGGGTTATGTTTGGTGAAGGTCCTATGTGTAAGAACGATGTCGACAATGAAACTCCCTCACCCTCTCCTTTGCAAGATGTACCATATATTAATAAGGTGGATCAAGAATCAACAATCTTAGATCGTCCTTCTTTGTCAGATTCAAATGATGCAGTTTACAGTGTGCGCGCAGAAGGAAATGCTAATAATGAGCCTCACGAATCGGCTGTTTCCGTAGTTCGTGAAGTGGTAAAATATATTGACAAACCGCAGAGAAAAATAACAGAAATAAGAGTCTTTTTTGATGATGGAACGTATGAAGTGTTCAATCGTTGAGTGCTAACATACGAAAAAGAAGATATGTAATGGAGACCGATAAGTGTACGGTCTCCATTTTTTATTGTCGATTATTGTGTAAAAGCTTTGTTTTTCATTGTAAGGAACCAGAAAGTTTACTATCTTTGGGTAAGATATTTGAAAATTCTTTTTAAAAGATGAAAAAACACATATTGGATTTGACAGTTGCCTCAGCAGAGCATCTGCGTGAAGGTTATGTCTTGTTGAAGTTGACCGATGTTAATCCTTTGCCGGAGATGTTACCAGGTCAGTTTGCAGAGTTAAAAGTAGAGGGGTCAGAAGTAACTTTCTTACGACGTCCTATTTCCATCAATTTTGTTGATAAGGAAAAGAATGAGGTTTGGTTCTTGATTCATGAAGTCGGTGATGGTACTCGTAAGTTGGGACAATTAAAGCAAGGGGATAAACTGAATGTGGTTTTGCCTTTGGGTAATGGGTTTACACTTCCTGTTCATGTTGATGAGAAAGTATTGCTTGTCGGAGGTGGAGTAGGTACAGCTCCTTTACTTTATATGGGTAAGGTAATGTCTGAGATGGGGTGTCGTCCAACGTTTTTGTTGGGTGGACGTACAGCCGGTGATTTGATGCAATTGGAGCAATTCCGTCAGTATGGCGATGTTTATCTGACGACAGAGGATGGTTCCGAGGGAGAGAAAGGCTATGTCACGCAACATAGTATTTTGACGGCGACACATTTTGATCGTATTTCCACTTGTGGTCCAAAGCCCATGATGATGGCAGTGGCGCGCTATGCCAAAGCTAATGAAATAGACTGTGAAGTTTCGTTGGAAAACATGATGGCATGTGGTGTTGGTGCATGCCTTTGTTGTGTTGAGAATACGAACGAAGGACATGTTTGTGTATGTAAAGAAGGTCCGGTATTTAATATAAAACGATTGTTATGGCAGATTTAAGCGTTAAGATAGGTGATTTGCATTTGAAGAACCCGGTGATGACAGCATCCGGAACTTTTGGTTATGGACTTGAGTTTGCAGACTTTGTCAATTTGGAAGATATCGGTGGTATAATCGTAAAGGGTACTACATTGAATCCTCGTGAGGGAAATCCGTATCCAAGAATGGCAGAGACGGCTCAAGGGATGTTGAACTGTGTCGGTCTACAAAATAAGGGTGTGGATTATTTCTGTGAGCATATCTATCCGCAAATCAAGGACATTCGCACGAATATGATAGTGAATGTTTCCGGCTCTTCTCGAGAAGATTACGCAGAATGTGCTGCGAGAATCAACGAATTGGATAAGATACCGGCAATAGAGTTAAACATCTCTTGTCCCAATGTTAAACAGGGTGGTATGGCGTTTGGGGTGACAACAGATGGTGCAGCTTCGGTTGTGAAAGCCGTTCGTGAGGTATATAAAAAGACTTTAATCGTAAAACTATCTCCCAATGTTACTGATGTGGCTGCGATTGCCCGTAGTGTGGAAGCAGAAGGAGCAGATGCGGTGAGTCTGATCAATACACTGATGGGAATGGCAATAGATATAGAGAAGCGCCGTCCTGTATTGTCTATTGCAACCGGTGGTTTGAGCGGTCCGGCTGTGAAGCCCGTTGCTTTACGCATGGTTTGGCAAGTGGCAAAAGCTGTAAAGATTCCGGTAGTGGGATTGGGAGGTATCATGAATGCGCAAGACGCCATTGAATTCCTGTTGGCAGGTGCCTCTGCGATTGAGATTGGTACTGCGAATTTCATAGATCCCGCTGTGACTGTTAAGGTTGCTCAAGGTATCAATGACTATTTGGAACGTCATGGATGCAAGAGTGTAAGTGAGATTGTAGGTGCGTTAGAAGTATAAACCATATAAATCAAAGCCGTCCGATGGAAATCGGACGGCGGAGAAATAACTTCCTCTGAAGTCTAATATAAACATATAGTCAATAAAAAAATATGCTATAGCTTGTTGAGCTATGGTCATTTTTTTATAAAAGGACTATATCAACCCAAATATAGATGTTTGTATTGTAAAAGAAAAGGAATAGGATGGTTAATTATACTTCTTTAACATTCTATTTCCAAATTGTCGTATGCCAATTCAATGTTCTTTGGCAGTTTTTCGTTCTCCTTTTCGTGTAATCCGGCATGATGACATATGTGGATGAGGTAAGTTCGAGGTGCATTGACTTTTTGTGCAAACAAGCAAGCTTCTTCAATAGTCTGATGTGAATAATGTTCATAATGTCTTAGACCATTAACAATCAGTAAATCAATGTCTTTTAGGTATTCTAATTCACTATCAGACATAGTTTTCATGTCGGTGATGTATGCCATGTTGTTGATGCGGAAACCAAGAATGGGGAGTTTGCCGTGCATGACTTCTATAGGGGTAATGTGCATGTCGCCCACTTGGATGTTGTCGTGTGGTAAAATGTTGTTGAGTTGCAATTGCGGAACACCGGGATATTTTTTGGCTACAAAACAATAGGGTAGCGTTTCTTTTAATTGTTGAGCAACACGTTGTAAAGTATAAATTTGAACGTCTCCGAAGCTGCTATACGGTCTTAAATCATCAATACC
>JAGBUF010000323.1 GCA_017630975.1 Paraprevotella sp.
CGACGAGTACTTCCTACGCATTGCCAAACTGCTGGAGAAGAACACCAAACAGACCATGAACTACGATGGTTCTCTTGGTTATCCATTAAGAGGTTTGCAACGTGAAGCCATCCGCCTTGTCACCCACCGTGGCGATGGTGTCAACCTTTGGTTACCTTGGTGCACTGCCAGTGCCCTCGACCCGTTGTTCCGCATGGAAGATGCTTATGGTGCCATCGGCATAGACAACATAGTTGGCAGAAATTCTAAACGTAGTTTCAAAAAGCTTGACGAAAGTAAATATGTCAAGCAACTCGGGCTTGTAAGACTACCTGAAGGAAAAACATATTAGATAAAGAAGAAGGTTGCTACTACTGATAGCAACCTTCTTCTTTATCATTTGATTCACAAAAGATTCTTCTGTTTCAATCACTTTACTTTGATTTCCACTCTACAACTCTTCAACCATGATGAAGAGAAAATGACAGTTGCGTCACCGGGTTCTCCTGTAGCTTGTACATAAGCAATCATACGGCCATTGTTCACACGCTTGCTTCTGGCTTTGTTGTCTGTCATATCGCTATTGCTGCCGGACTCCAATCCCAACAGACGAATAGGACCTCGTGTCATACATGTAATTTGATCGTCGGAAAGATAAACCGGTAACCCCTTCTCGTCCACAATCTGCAATTCAATTTGTGAAACACCTCTATCCTTAGATATTTCGGTCACGTCTGCTTGCGCTGCAATAGCAGCCGGTCTGCCGGTGGTCTTCAATGAATATTCTGCCACCACTTCTTTCTTCTCGTTCAATCCCTCTACGGTCAATGTACCTTCTTCGTATGGGATGACCCATGAAGCAGAATAAGTATCACTGTTGTAAGGCTTTTCCTCACCAACCACCTTACCATTCAGCACCAAGCGTGCATAAGGTGTATTGAAACAAGCCATCGCCATGATGTCTGCTCCATTGACATAGTTCCACATCGGTCTTGGTCCGGGACGGAAACCACTCCGTCTACCTTTTGGCGCAATGGCTGTACCCACATATACAGCAGGTTTTTCGCTCCACATCACCTTACGCAGATAACCTTCCGGCTTCAGGAACCCTGCAAAGTCAATCATACCCGTATTCAATCCTCTGGATGGATAACGTCCTGACTCACCCAGATAATCCAATCCTGTCCAGATGAATTGTGCAAAAATATATTTGGTGTCACGCACCACCTTCCACTCATTGATACCACGACCGGTCTCACTTCCATAAATCACACGATTGGGATAAGTCTTGTGGTCGAGTTCGTATCTGTTCTCTGTATAATTGTAACCGCAGATATCTACATTGAAAGGATAATCGGTGTGATTACTCATGATGACACCCGCTAAAGCCGCTGTTACAGGACGTGACAGATCGTAGGTTTTCACCACTTTGGCTAATTTGGCAGAGATTTCACTCAGTCGTTCTGCTTGCGGTGCATCCTTCAAATATCCTCCATGCACAGGCTGATTGATGGTACCTGTTTCAAGGACCGGATGTGAATAAGGATCGTTAGGATAATCTACTTCGTTACCGATGCTCCACATGATGATAGACGGGTGATTACGGTCACGCAAGATGACGTCGCGTAAGTCACGCTCACACCACACGTTGAAGAAATCTGCACTACCATCGTAATTGGGTTTACCAACATTCCAACCTTCCACCCACTTACGTTTTGGGAACTCCCATTCATCAAAAGCCTCATCCATCACAACAAATCCCATTTCGTCGCACAATTCATACAAATCCGGAGCTTGTGGGTTATGACTCATTCTGATGGCATTACATCCCATCTCCTGCAAGCGTTCCAAACGACGTTTCCACACTTCACGAGGCACAGCTGCTCCTAAACAGCCGGCATCATGATGGATGCAGACACCCTTCAATTTGGTATTCTCACCGTTCAAGAAGAAACCTTCATTGGCATCATATCGTAAGGTGCGCACTCCAGTACATATTTCATTACTTTCGGTTTGGTTGCCATCCACATAAAGCGTTGTGCGCAAGGTATACAACTGCGGATTCTTGATGCTCCACATCTTCGGATTTCTGACCGGCATCACTTGTTTTACCACCAACGAATCGTTCGCCACCAGAGCCACGCTTTTCTTACTTTTGGCTACCACCTTTCCAGAGGCTTTTTCACTCAACACCAACTCCACTTGTGCCTTAACCTTTTTATCCTGCTCATTGCGTAAGGTAGTCTGTACCACGAAATCCGCTTTTTTGGCAGATACATTTTCGGTAATGCAATATGTTCCCCACAAATCCACATGGGTGGGTTCAGCAAACACCAAATATACATCGCGATAGATACCTGAACCGGTATACCAACGAGAATCATTATATCGGGTATGATCCACCTCTACACGTAGGTCATTCTCTTCATTGCCATATTTTAGATAAGGGGTGAGGTCGTACATGAAAGAAACATATCCATTAGGACGCTCGCCTAACAAATGACCATTGAGGTACACCTTACTACGGTTGTACACGCCCTCGAAATAAATGAATACTTTTTGCCCTTTCTTACTGTTCGGAATGGTAAATGACTTGGCATACCATCCCAACCCGCCGGGCAGATAACCGGTTGCACTGGCAAAGGTATAGCTGTATTTCCCCTCCACACTCCAATCATGTGGCAAAGTGACCTTTTGCCATTTCTCTGTTTTATCACCCAATTGGATTACTGCGTCTTTCTGCAGACGGAACTTCCAATCATCAACAAACAATTTTGCATCTCCAAACAACGGACGCGCAAAAATGGACAGCCCGCAAAACAGGCTCAAAAAAACGGAAAGAATAAATTTCTTCATCATGTATAAATTAAAGATTTTAAGATAGCTTACGCAACAAATTTACGACAAAGAAGGGACATGGCAAGCATTCTTTCTACTTTTTATTCCTATCCTGACAAAAAGATAGCATATAAAGACCTGCGTAAGTCAGTCCTCCATTCAACAACAAAAGTTCATAACCGAAATGATAATCCATACGGAGGGCCATTCTTTGCAACAATAACGTCACAAGGGGAGCAGCCAACGCCACCCATGGAATCATTTTTGTTTGGGGCATACGACGGGTGAATATCCCGAAGGCAAACATCCCCAACAAAGGTCCATAGGTATAGGATGCCAATACATAAATGGCATCAATCACGCTCGTATGATTCAACAGATGTATCATGACTATTACCGGGATCATCAATATAGAAAGAAGGAAATGCACTTTCTTCCTGATTTGCTCCTGCCCTTTTTCTCTTTTCTCAATATCCAACAGGTCGATACAACACGTTGTCGTCAAAGCCGTCAAAGCGGAATCAGCGCTACTGAATGTCGCAGCCATCAATCCGAGAAAAAACAACCAAAACACATCCTGCCCCAAATACCCCGACTGACAGAGCATCGGCAAAATTTCATCGCTATTCTGCGGCAATGCTATCCCTTCATTTTGGGCAAAAGCAATCATCAACACCCCAACTGACAAGAACAACCAGTTGAGAGGGAGAAAGAAAAATCCGTAGCTACACATATCTTTCTGGGCATCACGCACACTCTTACATGTCAGATTCTTTTGCATCGCATCCTGATCCAATCCCGTCATGACGACAACTATAAAAATGCCGCTCAACACCTGTTTGAGAAAATGCTGGGGGGAAGTCCAATTTTCCCATTCCCACCATCTGCCATACTCATGGTTCGTGATATAGTCCACTGCCTCCGACACAGTAAAACCATTCAATTGACAAAGACGATAGGCGATCAACAACAACGCACTCAGCAGACACAAAGTCTGCCATGCATCAGTCCAAACCAAGGATTTAACTCCTCCTCTTGCGGTATAGCCCCAGATCAAAAGCACCACTCCTGTGACAACCAGTGCAAAGGGAATCCCTGTGCCGTCAAAAAGTAAACGGTGCAATATCAGGCATATCAGATAAAGCCGTACTGACATACCCAATAATTTGGATAAGAAAAAGAAAGCGGCACCCGTCCGATAAGCAGATGGTCCGAAACGAATATTCAGATAGGTATAAATGGAGGTTAGGTTCCACTTGTAATAGATAGGTAACAGGACAAAAGCCACAACAAGATAGCCAAAGAAAAAACCTACGCACAACTGCATATAGGTCATATCCTGTGTCAGCACAAGCCCCGGAACCGACACCAAACTGACTCCGGAGATGGAAGCACCGAGCATTCCGAATGCCACCACCCACCAGGGTGACCGTCTGTGTGCACGAAAAAATGCATCGTTATTCCCCTTGCCTCCCGCCCATCGCGAGATGACATACAATAGCACGAAATAAATCGCTATTGCTGCCGGAACATACAATGCATTCATTCTTTATCGGACGAAAGGTATCGTCATTTGTTCTTCGTTGGTATTTTCCTCTTCCATTGTGAAACGGCTGCTACCATCAAAACAATGCGTACATACCTGGCATTTCGGTAAACCAATAGCCTCAATCAAATCTTCAAGCGTATTGAATTTCAGAGACGAAAGACCGAAATGGTCGGCAATGGCTTGTACCAAACGATTATACTCAGGTGAACCGGTCACCGCATATTTCTCCACATTCTTAGTGTCGTCATTTTCAAATTGGGTAATGAACTGACGGGTAATCAACTCCTGATCACTCTTGGAGGAGGTAAAGTTCACAAAGGGACAACCATACAACAACGGCGGACAGGCAATACGCATGTGCACTTCCTTTGCTCCATAATCATACAACCCCTTGGTGTTATCACGCAATTGCGTACCTCGAACGATGGAGTCGTCACAGAACAAAACACGCCTGTCTTTCAAAATGTCGCGGTTACCTATCAGTTTCATTTTGGCCACCAACGAACGCATTTCCTGATTCTTCGGTGTGAAACTGCGAGGCCATGTCGGTGTATATTTGGAAATAGCGGTACGGTAAGGCACACCCTTTCCGGCAGCATACCCCAACGCCATACCTACACCGGAATCAGGGATACCACAGGCGCAATCCACTTCTACATCGTCATTCTCACCCACTTTCTTACCACAAGTAAAACGCACCTTTTCCACGTTAATGCCTTCATAACAAGAAGTGGGGAATCCATAGTAGACCCAAAGGAAAGAACAGATTTGCATGCGCTGATTGGGTTTGCGCAGACATTCCATACGGTCAGCATACAAACGCACAATCTCACCCGGACCTAAATAATGTTCTATATCATATCCTAAGTTGGGGAAAGCCGTTGTCTCGCTGGTCACAGCATAAGCACCATCCTTCTTGCCCACGACTACCGGAGTTCTTCCCCATCCATCGCGTGCGGCGATAATGCCATTTTCGGTCAGCAACAACAAAGAACACGAACCTTTTATCTGTTTGAAAACGTTTTCTATACCTTCAACGAATGTCTTGCCTTGGTTAATCAATACGGCTATCAGTTCGGTCGGATTGATTTTACCGGAGCTGAACTCGGAAAAATGCATACCCTCGTTCAACAAACGGGTAGACAATTCTTCTGCATTCGCCACCTTTGCCACCGTAACAATAGCAAAACGTCCCAAATGAGAGTTCATCAAAAGAGGTTGGGCATCGGTATCACTAATGATTCCTACTCCGGCGTTTCCTTTGAACTTTCCTAATTCATCTTCGAACTTTGTTCTGAAATAGGTACTGTCCAAACTGTGGATACTGCGCAAGAACCCGTGCTCCTCACTATAAGTAGACATACCTCCTCTACGCGTACCCAGATGCGAATTATAATCCGTACCATAAAACAAGTCCGCTACGCATTGTGTCTTGGAAACGACACCGAAAAAACCTCCCATAACTGTCTTTTTCTGAAATTGTCTACAAAATTATAAAAAAAGGTAAAGCAATACTCAATAATTACGAAAAAATATCATCGTTATTCTTCACTTCAATCTTCCTTACATTCCTTGATGAGGTGGACCTTTAAGGAGTCGTATATACCGATATAACTCTTTTCGGCCAGTGTGATGGCAAAGGCGCTCCTATTTCGAATGTTCCCAATGGCACACCGCTGTAAGTATAATAAGTAATTTTTCCATGGGTGCCCCCTGCTTCACGAATAGATGTCTGATGCTCCAACATCCGCACATGAAGGTTTACAAGAATGGCATGTGGCAACACCAGATAACCACGACAGGGAGCCACCGTGCTGCCCTCGGCAGCATGGACAAATGTATCGCCATTCATATTCAACAAATAAATATCGGTATCGGCTTGAATACTCGTCTTTCCATAATTCACATAAAAACCTTCCGCAGACGCTATATCCTTCGAAATGGGCGAAAACACATCCACACCACTGGCAGAGAAACAAAGTGTACCACCTCTTTGTTCCACCGGCCGCCATACATAAGCAACATCAGCCTCCCAACCTTCGGCATCGTTCAGTTCCATCAGTACAACACCATCATCCGACACTTCCTTATACTTCATCCTACGCACATTACAGTCTTCTCCATTCGGTTCATCCCAAGTTACTTTTTTCACTTCGTAAGGCAACCCGATGGTATAGAACCCTCCATCGCCATCTACATCACGGTACCATACAATAGTACGATCCTGCGGTACGGAAAAACTATATTTCGGCACTGACACAGTGAGGTCGCTTCCTTGAATATCTGTTACTGCTGTTCCTTGTATCTTAGCTTGTTTGTTACTGATTTCTATTACATTTTCCCATTCTTTGGGCAAATGATTCGCCACTCCTTTTCGCACGTAAGTCCATACGAAATGATTGGGAATCACACCATCATACTCTTTGCTCTCATCGTATGGGGGCAAAAGGATGTGCGTAAAATCCACGCTCTGCGCTGTTGAAAAATCGATGGAATACAGTTCTTCCGCCGTCCAATCACCTTTGAACACCCAGTCACCGGTTGCTTGTCCTTCGATGGTGGGGGTCATTACCTGTTTGAACAAAAACAACGAATCGGTATAGTCTTTCTTTTCAAAAAGTCGGAAATCCAAATTGGATTTATCCAATGCTAAAGAGAACTGCACAGCACCGGTGGAATTATTGATTTTTTCCTTCGTAAGAAAAGGAGACTTGAATTTCGTGGTTCCAATAGCTTTATACACAAATGCACGACTGAATTTCTTGGGACCGGAGGTGGGCTGTGCTTTCAATTCTGCTTCCGTCATGGTATACAAAGCAGACTTTCCATTGGTGACATTCGCTACAGAGTAAGCCAGATAAGCATTAAGTTCCACATCCTTGAAAGTATATGCCGTACCGTCTTTCCCCAATTCAAAAAAAGCAATATCTGCATCTGTCACCTGAATCCGCCCTTGTTGGTCAAGATGTATTTTTTTGGCACCACGTTTCTTCACACCTGCGCCTGTATTCATCTGTGTGGTAATGACAAAAACTGAATCCGCATCCGTTGCAGAACGACCACCCATCAAATAAAGTGCACCGACTTCCAAATCTTCCTCTGATAGCACTCTTCTAAATGTTTGAGCACATAATCCGACACAGAAGAATAGTAATAAAAAGGTTAAAAGACTTCGATAATGCTGCATAACGGACATCTGTTTAATGGTGTATACTTCTTCCTCCCGGTACGATTTGCGGTACATCGTCCAACTTCAACGTATCTTCCCTATCCACAGGATGTTCGGGTACAAGTGGTTCTTCAGGAAGAACGGGAGTGATATCTTCGGGGGTGTCCGGTTCGGTCGGCTCATTGGGTTCGTTCGGTTCGGGTTCTTCCGGTGCCACATCAGGTTCGGACTGCAACCAACGGAAAGATTGAATGCTCTTGATTCCGACAACAGAAAAATAAGTAGTGATTTTACCGTACAACAACACTCTTTCCCCCAAATGTTCGGGGTGATCCTGCAGGTTCAATGCGTTTCTCACACTCGAACCTTTTTTCAATTCTACGGGCAGACAACATGCTGCATCGGTTTCACCTTTCGTTGCAGCTATGAGCAGATTGCTCGGTCTTGCACCCTCAGCAGAAAATTGGGCTGAACTGATGGTTGTACCGCTACAAAACCCTACGATATAACCATGTACACAAGCCGTATATTCTTCATCGTTGCCAATTTGCCC
>JAGBUF010000324.1 GCA_017630975.1 Paraprevotella sp.
ACCCTCTTTCGTCAAGATGGAGAATGGACACATCTTGGACCTTACTTGATATTTAGGCAATTCAACACTGACAATCGGATCATTGGCCCAATATATAAAAGCATCGTCCTCCTGCTGGTTCTGCAAAATCCGCATCTTTGAATCTACATAGTTTTGCATTTCAAAACCATAACGATCCAGATGATCCGGAGTAATATTCAATAACACTGCCACATTCGCACGAAATTCATACATGTTATCCAATTGGAAACTGCTAAGTTCTATCACGTAGCAGTCTACCTCCGACTCAGCCACCTGCAACGCCAAACTTTGCCCTATATTTCCTGCCAATCCTACGTTTAATCCTGCGTTTTTAAGGATATGATATACGATAGAGGTCGTGGTGGTCTTTCCGTTACTGCCGGTAATACATACCATCTTGGCTTGCGTATAACGTCCCGCAAACTCTATTTCAGATATGATTGGTATTCCTGCTGCCTTTATCTTCTTGATCATGGGTGCTTCATCCGGTATACCGGGACTTTTTATCACCTCATCTGCATTTAAAATCAAGGTCTCGGTATGGTGCCCATCTTCCCATGCAATACCGTAATTGTCAAGCATCTCTGCATAACGCTGTTTGACCTTTCCCATATCTGAGACAAATACGTCAAACCCCTTCTTCTGCGCCAGAACAGCAGCTCCTACACCGCTTTCGGCTGCTCCCAATACAACAATCCTCGCCATTTTATCTGATCTTTAATGTAATAATGGTCAATGCCGCTAAAATAATGGTGATAATCCAAAAACGTACTGTAATTTTTGATTCCAACCAACAACCCTTCGGCCAATTCACCAACACTTTTGTATCTGCCGACAGCTGTCCGGGAAGCACACGGAAGGCATCATGAATAGGTGCACGTTTGAACACCCTCCATTTCAATCCCTTCTTATTTCCCATAGCGGCATATTTTACTTGTAATATTACGCTCAGGCTTTCCATCAAGAAGACGAAACACATCAGTGGAATCAGCAACTCCTTATGAATAATGATAGCTGTTACTGCGATGATACCACCGATGGTCAGACTACCGGTATCCCCCATAAACACCTGCGCCGGATAAGCATTATACCAAAGGAATCCCACCAATGCACCGACAAATGCACAGATAAAGATGACCAATTCCTCCGAACCCGGAATATACATGATATTCAAGTAACTTGCAAAAGAGATATGACTGGACACATATGCCAACACACCCAAAGCCACACCTATAATAGCTGAGTTTCCGGCCGTCATACCATCCATACCATCATTCAGGTTTGAACCATTTGACACAGAAACCACCACCAATGTTGTCATGACCACAAAAAGGAACCAGCCGGCAGCGTTTTTGTACTTGCCACAGAAACTCATCAGTTCAGCATAGTCCAAATTATTGTTCTTCACAAAAGGTATCGTAGTTTTCGTGGATTTTACCGGTTCACTCTTATAAACCACGACCTCCGCATTGCCCTGTTTCTCGGAAGTGATATTCTCACGTATCACTGCATCCGGACTCAGCCACAAGGTGAGACCGACAAAAAGTCCAAGTAATGCCTGGCCTGCCAATTTATAGATAGGACGCAACCCATCTTTACTCTTTTTCATCTTGATGTAATCATCGGCAAAACCTATCATTCCCAACCATATGGTAGTAATCAGCATTAAGATCATATAAATATTACGTAATCTTCCGAAGAGCAGACAAGGAACAATGATTGAAACAATAATAATCACCCCACCCATTGTCGGTACACCCTTTTTGCTCTGTCCATAGGGATCGATACTTGCATCTCGTTGTGCTTCACTGACATTGTGGCGTTTCATCCAATTGATAAAATGCTGACCGAACCAAACAGAAATGACCAACGAAAGAATCAATGTCAACAAAGAGCGGAACGAAATATAGCTCCACATATGCGCACCTGTCACGCCAAAATCTTCCAAGAATCTAAAAAGATAGTACAACATATCTATTCGTATTATATTTCAAAAATCTCCTTTATTACTTCATGGTCATCAAAATGATGTTTTACGCCCTTGATATCCTGATAATCCTCATGACCCTTTCCAGCCACCAGCACTACATCACCGGGACGCGCCATCATACAAGCAGTACGGATAGCCTCTTTTCTGTCTACCACAGACACCACTTTGCGCATCTGTTCTTTATCCAGACCAGCCAACATATCATTGATGATATCCTGTGGTTCTTCAAAACGAGGGTTATCACTGGTGATGATCACTCTATCACTGTGTTTCACAGCCTCCTGTGCCATCAGAGGACGTTTGCCTTTATCCCTGTTGCCACCTGCCCCGCAAACGGTGATGACCTCACCACGCCCCTTCAAAATATCATTGATAGTCGTCAGTACATTGACCAAAGCATCCGGCGTGTGCGCATAGTCCACAATGGCCGTCACTCCCTCTTCCGAACGGATGGTTTCAAAGCGTCCATTCACAGGGTGCAGCATACTCATTGCCACCAGCACCTCCTCCGGCTGGTGTCCCAAAGCAATTGCCGCACTATATACAGCCAACAGATTGGACACATTAAATCTTCCAATAAATGCCACACTCACTTCCTTGCCATTCACATCCAAGCACATTCCCTCAAAGGATTCTTCCAGGACTTTCGCCTTGAAATCTGCCATGGAACGCAACGAATATGTGTGTACTTTGGTTTTCGTATTTTGCACCATCACCCGACCGTTCTTATCATCCACATTCGTTACGGCAAAAGCCTCTTTCGGCAAGCTGTCAAAGAAAGCCTTTTTGGCATCCCGATAATTTTCAAAAGTCTTATGATAATCCAAATGGTCACGTGTCAGATTCGTGAAAATACCACCGGCAAAATTCAATCCTGCGATACGATGCTGTGCTACGGCATGCGAACTGACTTCCATAAATGCATATTCACAGCCCTCGTCCGCCATACGTCCTAACAACTGATTCAGGGTGATGGGATCCGGAGTCGTATGTTCCGTCGGCACCGCCTCGCCATCTATATAGTTGCACACCGTAGAACACAGTCCACACTTATATCCAAAAGAACGGAACATCTTGTACAACAAAGTAGCAATGGTCGTCTTACCGTTTGTTCCTGTCACACCCACCAGCTTCAATTTAGAAGTCGGATATCCGTAAAAAGCCGTAGCAATATGCCCTACACACTGTTCGGAATCTTCCACCTGTATATAGGTCACTCCCTCTACCTTTACATCAGGAATTTCCTGACACACAACTGCCGACGCTCCCAACTCAATTGCCTTACCGATATACGAATGTCCATCAGCCTGAGTTCCTTTTACCGCTATAAAAAGATGTCCCGACTGTATCTTCCGTGAATCAATTTGAACACCTGTAATGTCCTTATCTTCTTCACCAAACACTTTAACCTTTTGTATGTCCTTCAAAAGAACGTTTAGTTTCATATTGTATTCTCCTTATCGTTTTAGTCTGATATGTATACTTTGCCCTTTTTGAATTGTCGTTTGAGGGGGAATGCTTTGTCCTACAACATTTCCCACTCCTTCAAGTGTCACTTTCATGCCTCTGCTCTCTAACAAGTATACGGCATCCCTTGCGCCCATACCACGAACATCAGGCACCAACTCATCCGCCACCTGTTTCTGTTCAAGTGCCACCGCCGAACCGATATTTTTTGCACTACCCCAAGCATCTGCCACGTCATGATCTATATCGTGACGCACCGGTATATTGATTTCTTCCAACACCAGACGCGCAGCGGCTATATTTCCGTCCTTTGTTTCAGGTACAAATACCGCGGTCGAATCTGCCGCCTCCGTTACATTCTGGAAAACACCTTTCGCCATTACGCTTTGAGCAATCTCGCTGAACACCGGACCGCAATGTCCACCTCCTGATGCCGGTAATCCCGTCTTTTGTATCGCGACGATACAACTATACTGGGGCTCTTCCGAAGGGTAATAACCACAAAAACTGATCAAATATTTGGTCTTGCCACTCTTGTAACCTCCGGCACCTTGTGACACCTGCGCTGTCCCTGTTTTTCCGGACACCTTAAAATCCTTACTTCCGGCTTTCTTTCCCAAACCTTTACTGACCACCAGTTCCAACATCTCCTGGATGTCTGCCAATGTACTTGGCGAACAGATTTGCTCTCGCAATACTTCTACCGGATATTCGTAGAGTGTTTCACCATTTTTCTTTACCGCACTTACAAAACGAGGTTTCACCATCTTACCTCCATTAGCGATGGCATTATAAAAAGTGAGCGTAGCAATCGGTGGTAATTGTGTTTCATATCCGATGCTCATCCACGGTAAAGAAGTTCTCCACCATAGATTCTTATTTTTCTTTGGGTGTTTCACACGAGGGTTCGCACTTCCTGCTAACGGAAGATTCAATGGAATACCGACTCCGCAACGATACAACCCCTCAACATATTTCTCCGGACAATCATAATAATTCTCATCTATCACACGACTGACTCCGATATTAGAGGAATACATCAACACCTCCGGAATGGTCAGTGTTCCATAACCTCCTCTATGCCAATTGTGGTCCTTCATCACTCGACCATGCATCTTCCATTGCCCATTGGCAGTAGCCACAGAATCATGTTTGGTAATCTTTCCATCTTCCAATGCCACCATGATAGATGCCGTCTTAAAAGTAGAACCCGGCTCCATCATATCCGCTACTGCATTGTTTCGCGTCTCATAATACTCTCCATCTGAACATTTGTTCATATTAACAATGGCTTTCACGTCGCCCGTTGCCACTTCCATGAGAATCACCACACCCGCATCCGCGTTAATATTCTTCAGTTGCTTCAATAAAGCTTTTTCTGCCGCATCCTGCATGCCAACGTCAATAGTGGCCACAATATCACACCCGTCTTCGGGTTGCACATCCACAATGGACAACCATTTGTTACGAACTTTTGAACGATGTGACACACCCGGTTTTCCTCTGAGAATGGTATCGTATGCCAATTCCAATCCATTCTTTGCAGAATCTTTGCCGGCATACAAATCGCCTAATGTTCGAGTAGCCAAAGAGCCGTATGGTTTCTTCCGTACATTAAATTCCGTATAATAGAACCCACCTCTATTGGGCGACTCTCTGAATAAAGGCAATTTCTTACACTCCTTGTATTGGATATATGAGATACGCTTGGGATAAACCAACCAGTTCCTTCTTTTGTTTTTCTTCCCTTTCAACAGATGCGCCTTAAACTCCTTGGCAGACTTATCAGGGAATATTTTGCTTAACCCCTTGGAGATGGAATCGATATTATTCAGCAACATCGTATCACGCCAATGTTGCAATTTGGCTTTTTCTTCCGGATTTTTGTCATAAGCCACAAAATCCATATAAATCTTGTATTCCGGCAACATACTGGCCATTAGTTGTCCGTCGGCTGAGAACACATTGCCTCGTTTGGCAGGAATTGGCACATTCTCTTTGACAAACTTCTTACTGACTACCAACCAATAATCACGCTCCGCCAACATCAAATAGGCAGCGTTTCCCAGTATATATAGCCCCAACAGCACCATGACAATCACAAGTAGGTTAAAACGGGGCATTATGTTCTTACTATCAAAATCCATTATTCTGCATCCTCCTCTAAATATACCACAAACGGTGGCTCGTTAGACACTTGCAACAAACTGTCCGGTGAATGACGCAAACTCTTCTCTATCTGACTTTGGCGCGACTTTACTGTCAACTCACCCGAACGCGTCAGCGCACGATATTTCACCTCAGTCAATTCCACCTTCAACTTATCTATTTCTATCATCTCTTGTTCTGACGAATAACGATTGGTGATATACACAATGATAAAAAACACACAAAGCAACAAAAGCCCCATCTGGCGACGCAGCCATTCTGCCATTAAAATATCACCACCCAAAATCTCTTTAAGCGAAACATGCGAACGTTGCTCGACCCCCTCGTCTTGGGTCAAGACCTCCAACGGAGAAGCCTCCTCACCATTCCCTATCTCACCCGCCGGAACATGCTGGTCGCCCACTGACACTGCAACATCAGAGGCGCATACACCTTCATGCCCCCACGCTCCTGCCTTTCTGTCTTTTTCTTCCATACTATCCGTCATTTCTTTTCAGCTATTCTTAGTTTCGCACTTCTACTGCGTGGATTCCGCTGCTGTTCCTCTTCGTTAGCCATCACCACCTTATTGTTGACCGCTCTAAAAGGACATACTACATTCCCAAAAAAATCCTGTTCTTTCTTTCCCTCTATATTTCCGGTCTTTATCAGATTCTTCACCATTCTATCCTCCAAGGAATGATAGGTGAGCACCACCAACCAACCACCGGGACGTATTAACTCAGCTGCAGACAAAAGCATCTCTTTCAAGGCATCCATTTCCTGATTCACTTCAATTCGTAACGCCTGGAAAACCTTAGCCAATTCCTTTTTCTCTCTATCTCGAGCAAAAAAAGGCTTGATGATTTCCATAAAAGCCTCTATGGTTTCTATCTTCTCCACAGTTCGTGCCTTCACCAACACCGAAGCCAACTTACGGGCATTCTTCAGTTCTCCGTACAAGTAAAAGATATCCGCCAACTGCTCCTCAGAATAAGTATTCAATACGTCCGCAGCTGTTTTCCGCGCCCTTTGATTCATCCGCATATCCAACTTCCCTTCGAATCGGAAGGAAAAACCTCTATTCTCATCATCAAAATGATGGCTTGACACCCCAAGGTCGGCCAACAGACCATCTATCTGCTCTACCCCATGATATCGCATCCAGTTTTTCAGGTAGCGAAAATTGCTACGGACAAACGTAAAACGACTATCTAACATCACATTTCGCTCCGCATCAGCATCCTGATCAAAACTATACAGATGTGCAGAAGCATCCAGTCGGGCAAGAATTTCCCTACTATGCCCTCCACCACCAAAAGTAACGTCTACATACACTCCACCGGGGGCAATCTCCAACGCATCCACACACTCCTTCAGCAACACGGGAACATGATAAACGGTTTCTTCCATAAACACTTGTTGATTTAGGCTTCAAAGTTACTAAAAATCGCGCGTTCGCGTACCTAATTATAAAAAAATATTTTTCAACAGATTGTTGAAAACTCATAGGCCGTTTTTTAAGTCCCATTCCATCGGTTTTTTTAACGTAAATACAAAAGAAATGCAAGTCGGTAAATCATGGTAAAAAACACTTTCTACCATATTTCCTACTTATTTCCTATTTTTTTAGTAACTTTGCACCCGTTTTAACAATACTTCTTATTTATGAAAAAGTTTTTCTCAGGATTTTTTCTGGTAACTACAGCCATTTTATCTTCCTGTATCCAAAACGAACCCATGAACGCCGAGTGCGATATTGAGGTTGCAAAAATCACTAAAGTAGATAACAAAGAAGAAAACAGCAAAGACTTGGTGTATAACGAAAGTGAATGCATAAAAGAAATCGCATCATCAGATTCTATTATCAAATTCTTCTATGCTCCAGGAAAATCCAACGTTAACGAATTATTGAAAAAGGTATGCATTGAATTTACCACTACTGCCGGTGCTACCATCAAACCAATAAATGGTAGCGAGCAAGACTTTAGCGAAAATAAAAAAGTAAAATACACCGTCACTTCAGAAGACAAACAATGGAAAAGAGACTACTATGTGCAATTTCTTCCCATTGAACCGGTACAAACCATATTAAGCTTTGAGGACTTTGAATTGGAAGATTCTAAAGATCCAAGATACTACAATTGGTATGAAGTCCTTGATGACAACTACATCCACTATCAATGGGCAAGTGGCAACCCCGGATACAAAATCAGCAAATCTTCTGCAAAAATTGCAGAATACCCCACCATTCCGGTAACCCCTGCTGAATTTGAAACCGTTAGTGGTAATGCAGTAAAACTGGAAACCCGTAATACCGGTGCTTTTGGCGCTATGGTCAATATGCGTATCGCAGCCGGAAACTTATTCATAGGGACTTTTGATGTCAGCAATGCATTGAAAGACGCAATGGCTGCAACTCGCTTCGGCAAACCGTTCAACAAGAAACCGGTACGCCTTGAAGGTTACTACCAATATGCACCGGGCGAAAAATTCCAAGATAAAAAAGGCAAAGAAGTAGTAGGTCGCATTGACGAACCGGATATCTACTCTGTATTTTTCAAAAACACAGACGAGAATGGGAACTCAGTTACCTTACAAGGCGACGACGTCATGACACACCCCAACATAGTGGCATTGGCACGATTGCGCAACCATGAAACCGTACATTACGGTTTGGGCGAATGGCACTACTTCAGCATTCCTTTTGATTACCTCAGTGAGATAGACAAAAACACACTTGACAGTTATGGCTATAGCCTGACCGTTGTGTTCACCTCAAGTATTGAAGGCGCCACCTTCTGCGGTGCACCGGGCAGTCAGCTCTACGTGGATGAAGTAAAAGTAGTATGGGAATAACTCAACGATAAAGACATGAAAAAGATAGTATACATCCTGCCATTCTTGTTGGTCACATTGACAACTAAGGCACAATCAACCGACAACGCCACAGACTTTGAAAAGTTCATGGCAAAGAAACAAACCGACCGCACAGAACGTTATGAAAAATGGGGTAAGTCTCATGGTTTCTTGGTTCGTGCCGGTTATGTTATCGGCGGTACGGCACCACTACCACTCCCAAAAGAAATTCGCAAAATCAATGAATTTAAGCCTTTAGGCGGTGCAAGCATTGGTATAGACGGATATAAGTTCTTCAACCAACGTTGGGGACTCACCGGTGGACTGCGATTTTTCTATCAAGGTATGCACACCGGAGCCAATGTGAAGAATTACAACATGGCTATCACCATGGGCGAAGATGTGGTAGAAGGTCGCTTCACCGGAACAGATATCACCGACACACGCATGGCTGGTCTCACCATCCCCGTTATGGCAACATGGCGCGCCGGAGCACGTTGGAACTTGAACCTCGGTGTTTATTTCAGTTCATACTTCTATAAGAACTTTGAAGGTTCGGTATTTGACGGCTATCTGCGCGAAGGAGACCCTACCGGACAAAAGATTACGATTTCATCGGACAATCCTGCCATTTACGACTTTAGTGAAAACTTGAATAGCTGGTCGTATGGTGTGGAATTTGGCGTAGACTTCCGCGCCACAAAACACATGAACGTATTCGGTTTGCTGGAC